>JASHTS010000054.1 GCA_030040425.1 Acidobacteriaceae bacterium
TCGTCTGCCGCCGGGTTGCCGTCTGTGTCCGCATCTTCCATGCGCGCGCCGGTCTCTTCGAGCATGTGCTGCACGCTGGCGCGCGTCCAGGGACGCAACCCCAGAAACACGCTGTCCACATAGCCCAGACTGTAGAGCCGCAGCATGGCCGGATAGACCCAGCTATCCACGGGAATGTAAGGCGAGCCGAGTGCCGAGGGCATGCACACCGACTGAGGGCGGCTGGCATCGGGTCGCGCAGGAGCCGCAGCGGCTCCCGGCTGCTCTGCGCAAAGAAAAATTGCGTTTCCCCCCAGGAGCCCTGCCGCGATGGCCACACATTGGACCCAAAGAGCCACTGCCGGACGCCTGCGCAGATGCATACCCTCACTTTATCACTCGGCCGGCAGATGCTTGCGCTGCCAAAAAGCGCAGTTCCACAGCCAATTCCGCTGGGCTGCGCGCTCCTGTTTAGACAGCCCGGCGCTTCGATCGAAAGCGGCGATTTCTCAACTCAGCGCCTCAGCGCGCGCTGCTGTTTGCCGACGCAAAGGCCTTGTCAAGCACGCGCGCGAACTCGGCTTGAGTCGCCTTCTTCAGTTCTGCGGTCCACAAGCTCTTGCCGGCAAGATAGCGCTCCATGGTTTGCGAGGCTTCGCCGGGGGAGCGGCCTGGCCTCTCTCCGTGGCACGGCATCGGCCAGCGTTTGCACTCGATCAGCGTCGGCCCATTGCCGCGCCGCGCGTGGGCCAGCGCTTCGGCCGCTACGCGGTAAACGGCGACCGCGTCCTCGCAGTCCACTGCAATGCCGGGCAGGCCGCAGCCGTCAGCCATGGCAGCCAGATTTTCCTTCTCCCGCCGGCTGTGGCAGATGAAGAGAATGGGCAGCTTTTCCGCGGCAGCAATCTCCAGCACGTGTTGCGGAGGCGGCGTGCGTCCCCCAAAAAGCGCAACTGCATTCTTGCCAGTCGCGCCCTTCAACGTCCGCGCGCTCTCAAGCGCCTCGCGCCACGGCGCGCCCCTGCGCAGTCGCCCGCGGCGATCGCCAAGCCGGCCGACGATATTCCTGACGACATCTCTCACCGCATCCTGTGCGGCCGCTTCCAGCCGGATCAATTGCCGCACAAATTCCGGCAGCGGGCAGCCGTCCGCTGTGCGCACCTGATCCGCGGGAAGCAGATTGAGGGCAACGCCCGCCGCAACCGCAGCGCGACCGCGCAGCCGCGGACTTGTCCCCACCGCTTGCGCGCGGATGCGCCGCTCCAGCATGCGGAACTTGAGCATGGTGGAGCAGAGAACCACAAGCCTCTCGTTGGAGATGAGGGGGAAGCCGCATTCGCCAGGCGGCGGAGTTGTCGCCGCGGCGGGCCGGTGTGTGCGGGGAGTCATCGGGCTTGGGATACCTCAACGGAATGGGTGAGAATGTGAAGCGAAGCGCGGGCGCTGTTCTGCCCTTGAGATCCAGCGCCTGCGCGGGCTACGTCGAATAATCCGCGTTGATGTGAATGTATTCCGCGGTCAGGTCCGTGGTCCAGAAGACGCACGAGCCCTGCCCCTGGTGAAGGTCGATGGAAATCGAGAACTCATCCTGGTTCAGGTAAGCGTGTGCGGCGGCTTCGTCATATCCGGCCGCGCGCCCGCCGTGGCGGCAGATGGGCAGATCGCCAAACCGGATGTCGATGCGTTCGGGATCGATCTCCGCGCCCGAGTAGCCGATGGCCGCCGCCAGCCGGCCCCAGTTCGGATCGCACCCCGCCCACGCCGTTTTCACCAATGGCGAATGCGCAATGGCTTTGGCCACGCGCAGCGCGTCCGCATCGCTTCGAGCGCCTGCGATCCGCAATTCAACCACGTGCGAAACCCCTTCGCCGTCCGCGACGATCTGCCTGGCAAGAGACGCGCACACCTGCATGAGCGCGTCCTGAAACCGCCTGTCGCCGCGCGCCACGCGGATGCCGCTCGCACCCGAGGCCAGCAGCAGCACCGTATCATTAGTCGACGTGTCGCCATCGACGGAGATACGGTTGAAGCTCATCTCGATCGCCGGGTCGAGAAAAGCCTTGAGGTCTGCGGGCTCGATCGCCGCATCGGTCAACACGTAGACCAGCATGGTCGCGTGCGGCACGAGCTGGGGATGAATCATTCCCGAGCCCTTGCCCAGCCCTGCAATGCGAATCTCGCCTGCGCCTTGGCCCTCGAGGCGCGCATATGCGGTCTTCTTCACCGTGTCCGTGGTCAGAATCGCCGCAGCCACTTCAAGAAAATGATCTCGCTCCCTGCCCAGCCGCGCCGCCAGTCCGGGCATGGCCGCGGCAAGCTTCCCGGCAGGCAAGGGCACGCCAATCACGCCTGTCGACGAGGGAAACACTTCTTCCGGAGCGCAGGCAAACACTTTCGATGCCGCGGTGCACGTGGCCCGCGCGGCGTCAAGCCCAGCCTGCCCTGCGGCGCAGTTGGCGTTGCCCGCATTGATGGCCACCACGCGCACCTTCCCGCCGGAAGCACGCAGATTTTCCTTGTCCACGATCAGCGGCGCCGCGATGACGCGATTGGCCGTGAAGGCGGCCGCGGCGCTCGCCGGCGCATCCGCTGCGATCAGCGAGAAATCCGGGCGCCCGCTCGCCTTGATGCCGGCAACGGCCGCGCCGAAACGGAATCCGCGGGGAATCAGAAATGGAGCCGCGTCGCTCATACTCAAAGAATCAATGTAGCAGGTGGGTTCGGGCAATTCTGCGCATGCGTTAATCTGAAACTCATGAGCAGCGCGCGCAGCACCGGCCCGGTCCCGCAGATGGAATCCGCCGGCGATTCATCGCGGGTCCTGACCCACGCCGAATTTCTCGACCTGCGTCACGTGGATGTGGCGCGCGGCGAGCGCGTGGTGTTGCACGACGTCAACCTGCATATCCGCACCGGCGAGCACGTGGCCATCCTCGGGCCCAACGGCTGCGGCAAATCCACGCTGATTCTGGCCATCACCTGCCAGCTCTATCCCATCGTCCGCGCGGAGATGCACGTGCGCATCTTCGGGCGCGAGCGCTGGGACCTGACCGAGCTGCGCCGCCATTTCGGCGTCGTGGGCGCCGATCTGCCCGGCGAGCGCACCGCCGTCACCACCGGCCTCGACGCGGTCGTCGCCGGCTTCTTTTCCGCCTCCACGCTGTGGCCCAATCTGCACGTTACCGCGGAGATGCGGGAGCGCGCCCGCGAAGCTCTCGAGCGCATGGAAGCCGCGCATCTCGCTGCGCAACTCGTCGGCGCCATGTCTGCCGGCGAAAAGCGCCGCATCCTCATCGCGCGCGCCCTTGTGCACCGGCCGCGCCAGCTCCTGCTCGACGAGCCCTCCAACGCGCTCGACCTGGCCGCGCAACGCGAGCTGCGCGAAACCCTGCGCCGCCTGGCCCGCGAAGGCACCGGGCTGGTGCTGGTGACGCATCATCTCGGCGACATTTTGCCGGAGATCGACCGCATCATTCTTATGCGCGCCGGCCGCATCGTTGGCGACGGCCCGCGCGCAGAGCTGCTCACGGAGTCCAGGCTCAGCGAGCTCTTCCGCACCTCCGTCTGTATCGGGCGCGACGACGAGTGGCTGCACAGCTGGTGACGCGCGCCGGTCTCCCCGGCTTTGCCCGCAATTCCCCTAACCCACCCGCCGGAGCGGATTATTTCGCGATAGAGTTGAATCCATGCAGACGGCCAGCCAGTCCGCAAGCGAAGCGCAACCTTCAACCGGCATGACGCTGCTGGCCTTCGCCATCATCTACTTCGTCTGGGGTTCTACGTTTCTTGCCATCCGCATCGGCGTGCTCCAGGTTCCGCCGCTGCTTCTAGCAGCCATGCGCTTTTTCGCGGCCGGGCTGGTGCTCTTCGGCTGGACGGTCTTAAAGGGCGAGCGCGGCCCGGATCGCAGCCAATGGCTGTCGGTGCTTCTGCTCGCCTTGCTTATCTTCGTGGGCGACTACGGCTGCCTGTTCTGGGCGGAGCAGCGCGTTCCCTCGGGTGTTGCGGCGGTGCTGCTGGCTACCATTCCCGCCTTCATGGCGCTCTCTGAGATCGTGATTCTGCGCACGCAGCGGCTTACGCTTCGTCTGGCCTGTGCGCTGCTGGTGGGTTTGTGCGGCGTGGCGGTTCTAGTCAGCCGCACCCTCAAGCTGGGCGGCGCGCCCGTGGATCGCGCCGGCGCCGTCGCCATCATTGCCGGGGCTGTCTGCTGGTCGGTTGCATCCGCGCTCACGCGCAAGCTGCCCTTGCCGTCTTCGAAAGCGATGAGCTCCGGCGCGCAGATGCTGGTGGGAGGCGTGCTGCTGGCGCTGGCCGCCGGCGCGAGCGGCGAGCTGCACCGCTTTCATCCCGCGGCGGTTTCGCTCGAGGCCTGGCTGGCGCTCGTTTATCTCATTGTCTTTGGCTCCATCATTGGCTTCACCGCCTATCTCTGGCTCATTCACCATCAGTCCCCAACCAAAGTGGGAACCTACGCTTATGTGAACCCTGTGGTCGCCGTGCTGCTGGGCTACTTTGCGGGCGGGGAGCCGCTGGGCGCGCGCACGGTGATGGGAGCCGTGTGCGTGCTGGCGAGCGTGTTGGTGATCACCACCGCGCGCTCGGGCCAGCCCCAGCCAGCGGCCCAGGTGGAAGTTACCGAATAGGACCGCTGCCGCTGCCGGCTGCGAAGCGAGGCCAATTCAGCCGGGCGCAAAGCAACGCGGCGCTCTTCACGCCAGGTTATCGGTGGCTGTGCTACCATGCGGGCAATCGGTGGCCCACGGGCCGGGAGCCGAGGGTCCGCCCACGCAGCGAGGACGCAGCGAGGACTCGTTGATCAGGAATCGTCGATCAGGACTCACCCCGGCGCTCATCCCCGACAGGAGGCAACCATGGACGCGATTTCCAGACGAAACTTTCTGAGAGCAGGCGTCGCTGCCGGCGCATTGGCGGGTGTGCATACGCTGCACGCCGAGCGCGAGACGGCCGCGAGCCTTGTCACTCTGGGCAAATCGAATGTCAAGGTGACACGGCTGGCCTTCGGCACCGGCAGCTTCAGCGGGCGCGTGCAGCAGGAGGTTGGGCAGGAAGGCTTCAACCGCCTGGTGCGCCACGCCTACGACCGCGGCATCCGCTTTTTTGAGACGGCCGAGTCCTACGGCCAGTCGCAGCAGATGCTGGGTGCGGCGCTCAAGCCCTTCCCGCGCGAGAGCTACGTGCTCATGTCCAAGGTCACCACCAACGACGGCATCGATCCGCGCGCCAAGCTCGACATGCTGCGCCGCAACTCGGAAACCGAGTACTTCGACATCATGCTCCTCCACTGGCAGCACACCGGCACCTGGCCCGAGGACTCGCGCCCCTGGCAGGATGCGATTCTCGAAGCCGAAGAGAAACGCACCATCCGCAGCCACGGCGCTTCGGTCCACGGACTGCCGGCGCTGCGCCAGGTGCCCGCCATGGAATGGCTGCAGGTGGCCATGATCCGCATGAACCACAAGGGCGTGCGCATGGACGCCCCGGTAGCCGATGCCGACGTTCTCGGCAACGTGACGGAAGTGGTGGAACACGTGAAGCAGGCGCGCAAAGCGGGCATGGGCATCATCAGCATGAAGCTCATCGGCGAGGGCGTCTTCAATCACGAAGACCGCCAGCGCGCCATGCGTTTTGCCTTCAAAGAGGCGGGCGTCGACTCCGTCACCGTGGGCTACAAGAGCACCGCGGAGATCGACGAAGCCATCGACAACCTCAACCTTGCGTTCGCTTAGCGGCTCTGTTTTCCTGCTGGTTACACGCCTGCTTTTTGTGTGACCGCGGCCCGCTGCGTCTCGGCGACGCCGGCGGCCTCCTTATAGAGCATGGCGCCGATCACTGTTCCGACAACGACCTCGATGAGACCGCCGGCGGTGGTGTATGCCGTGAGCCGGCGCGAAAACAGCCGTGCCAGATACATGAATCCAAAATTGGGCACAAGCGTGCCCAACACCCACACCGCCACTCCGGCCTTGATGGCCGTGCCCACTCCGGGGCCGAAACGGGGGCGAATGGCCGCATACGTCCACACCGCAACGATTCCGCACACAATGCCGAGCAGGTCGAATCCGATCCACTGATTGGGCGCGAAGTTGCCGTGCCCGAGGGCCTTCATCCCGGCGTTCCAGCGCGGAGCGAGCCACACACCATCGACCAGGTACCCGAGAATATCGCTAACGATCCCCGCCACAATTCCGCCGAGGATTACGCGGCCCGTGCTGATACTGCTCATGATTTCCTCCTTCGGGGGACGGCGGGAGTATACGCGCCCGCGCGCGCCGCAGGCAATGAAAATTCGCGCTGCGAACATGAACTGCAATGCGGGCATCCATCTCGATAACCGCCCGGGTGCGTGCATTCAGCCTCCAGCGCGCACTTGACTTGGCATCCGCTCCGGCGCTACGGTGGGCTTACACGGGAAAGGAGGTTGATCCAGCCAATGAAGATTGATTGTTCGAGTTGTATCCTACGTGAGGTGACTGAGGCCTGAGGCCTTGCGTCTCTGGCACCGGATAAGACCCGGCGGAGGGTTATTCCGCCATGGCTCTGGCACTCGCTTGATACGCGAACGCCTCAGTCCAATCTCAACAGATCACCGGCAGCGGCCTGGGAACTCATGGTTCCCGGGCCGTTGTTGTCATGAGGCGAAAGATGGAGCACGACCTCGAAAGCACGCTGGCGCTTCTCGCCCGCACGCCTGCGGTTCTCAACGCGCTGTTGCGCGGCTTGCCGGAAATTTGGACGGAGCGCAACGAAGGCGAAAACACCTGGAACGCAGGAGACGTGGTGGCGCACCTGATCCACTGCGAGAACGAGAATTGGCTGCCGCGCGCGAAGTGGATTCTCGAGTCCGGCGAAACGCGAGCCTTTGCTCCCTTCGATCGCGAGGGCCACGCGCGCTTGAGCCGGGGAAAGTCGCTGGCGCAACTGCTGGACGAGTTCGCTCAGGCCCGCGCGGCGGGACTCAAGGAGCTGGGCGCCCTCAAGCTGACCGGAGAGGATTTGCAGCATCGCGGAAGGCATCCGGCGCTCGGCGCGGTCACGCTCTCTGAGCTTCTGGCCACCTGGGCCGCGCATGACCTTACCCATCTGCACCAGATCACGCGCGTGATGGCCGCACAATACCGCACCGCCGTCGGTCCCTGGAGCCGCTTCCTCGGGGTTCTAGCCTGCACCGGCCACAGCGAACCGGCCTGAGCCGCCTTGCGGCTGCGCACATCGCAGGCTATCATCGCTCCAACATCGCCTCCGCATGTTCTCGTACGACGCCACGCTCGTCGCCGCCGTCGCCGATCCGCCGCAATCGGTCGACGATGTGGTGCGCATCCTCGAAAGCATCGAGGCCACATGTTCCGATGCCGATGGCCTGAAGTGGTTCAACTGGCTTTACCTTCAGGTCACGCTCGCAGTGCAGGGGAGCGTGCAGGCCGGCAGCTTCGCCGATCCCGCCTGGATCGCCGCGCTCGATGTCCGCTTTGCCGGCTTCTACTTCGCCGCCATCCAGTCCGCGCTTACCGCCGGCAATGC
>JASHTS010000055.1 GCA_030040425.1 Acidobacteriaceae bacterium
TGCTTTCCGCGCAGCAACGCGTACCCTCGGCCGTCCGTCCCCTTGCGTCTGTACACCCTCCCCTTCGCCTTTCGATTATCATGGTCACTGGCAGACCACCACGCCGCGGAGAGATGGCCGAGTGGCTGAAGGCGCACGCTTGGAAAGCGTGTTTAGGGGAAACTCTAACCTGGGTTCGAATCCCAGTCTCTCCGCCAGCACTCCCGCTCGCAACGCGGACAGACGCGCCGCTGCCTTGAGACCGGGCGACCCCTCGAACGCGATCGGCGAGCTGATTTCGAAGTTCAAAGCCCGATGCGATTACGCAGCGCTGCCTGCATGTCCGGCTGCAGGAAACAGCGAATCGCGCTTACACCTGTCTCGGTATATTTCCACCCCGTCCCCACGAAGCCTGCAACAGGCTGGCTCGGGCCGGCGGGAATCCCGGCATTGTGGGGGAAGGTCCGATGCCTCCGGCTCGCGGCCGGTTGAGAACGTCTCGCCTATATTCGAGCGCCATCGGAAGGCACTCGTGGTTGCTCTCGGCGCGCTCCAGTTCTGCTTCCCATTGAGACGACGCGACCGTAATCCGGCAATTGTTGCAAAAGGAATCGATCGTTCCATCCGCTTTGCTGCGATGGACGAAGAGGGATTGGCTGGCTGACACTGCTGAATACTCCAGGGAGGGGAAAAGGTGCGTGCGGGCCCTACTTTTTCTATATTTGCACAAATTCCCCTCGGTTGCCCGATCCCCGATAGATCGCTTCGATGGCGTGAAGAAGATAGTTCCGGTCAGCAATGTTTCCCTCCGGCTCACGAGGGATCTTTGCGCATGGCGCCCATCGCCCCGGCTTTCAATTCCCGCTCCGCACGCGCGAGATCCTCCGGTCGTCCCAGGTCGCGCCAATATGCGCCGTCGGCGCGAAAGCCCGCAATCGTCTCGCCCTGCGCCGCCAGCCGCACATACGCGTCGACAATAGAAAACGCGCCCTCCTCGCTCAATTTCTCAAAGATGCGCGGCGAGACCAGATGAATCCCGGCGAAGGCCAGCGTCTGCGCCTTCATGCTGTCAGCTTTCGCGGGACCGCGCCCGCGCAGTTGCCCGTCTTGATCGAAGAGTAGAGGCCGCGCCGTCTCCCGGTTCTGCGCGGCCAGCGTGGCCAGCGCCTTGCGCTCGGCGTGGAATCGCACCATGGCTGCGAGATCGATCGCACTGATCACGTCCACGTTGTGCACCAGGAACGGCTCGTCTTTTCCGCTCTCGAGAAAAAACCACGCAGCTTTCTTCAACCCTCCGCCGGTATCGAGCAACTTCTCCTCGCGCGAAATCTCCACGCGCATGCCGAAGCTGCCGTTGTCTTTGAGGTACGCGCAGATCATCTCCGCGTGGTGGTGCACGTTGATGATCGCCTCCCGCACGCCAAAGCCGCGCAGCCGTTCCAGCGTGATTTCAAGCAGCGTTTGCCCGCCCAGCGTCACCAGCGCCTTGGGCCGGTCGTCGGTCAGCGGGCGCAGACGCGTTCCCAGCCCGGCCGCCAGCACCATCGCCCTCATCGGCCCAGTCTCTCCAGCTCGAGGTGCCGCACCATCACCTGCACGCCGTTGCGCCCGCGCAAGTGTGCGGCCAATTGTTCCGCGAGATAGACGCTTCGATGCTGCCCGCCCGTGCAACCGAACGACACCATCAGGCTCGAAAACCCGCGCTTCTGGTAGCTGGCCACGGTCGCGTCCACCATCTCCTCGGCGTTGCGCAGGAATTGCCGCACGCTCTCCTGCTGTTCCAGATATTCGATTACCGGCGCATCGCGGCCCGTGAGCGCGCGGAAGCGCTCTTCGCGCCCCGGATTCGGCAATCCCCGCCCATCGAAAACGAATCCTCCACCGTGACCCTCTTCATCGGCGGGCATCTGCCGGTGGAACGAGAAGCTGTACACACGCACCGTCAATCCGCTCTCCGGGGTGCTGAGCGCCAGCAGCTTTTCTGAGGCCAGCATGCTGTGGAATGCATCCATCAGCGCCGGCAGCGCAAGGGGGAGCGTGACGTTGTGCGCCAGCCAGCGCAGGTTCTTGAGCGCATAGGGCACGCTCTCAAGAAAATGCGGCTTGCGCTCGTAAAATCCGCGGAAGCCGTACGCGCCCAGCGCCTGCATGATGCGCACGTACACATAGGCGTAGTAATGCTCCATAAACGCGTTGCGGAACGCATCGCGCTCGACGTCGAGATAGCCGGCGAGGCAGTCCAGATAGTAATCGAGCAGCTCCTGGCGCAGCGCCGGCGGCAGATCGGCTTTGCCGTCGAAGAGCAGCGAAGCAATGTCATACTGCAAGGCGCCTTTGCGTCCGCCCTGGTAATCGACGAAACGCGGCCTGCCGTCCTGAAGCATCACATTGCGCGACTGAAAATCCCGGTAGAGAAAATAGTCGTGATCGGCGGCCAGCAGCAGCTTGGTCAGCCGGCTGAAGTCGTGCTCCAGCGCCTGCTCATTGAAGGGCACACCGGCCAGCCGCAGAAAATAATACTTGAAGTAATTCAGGTCCCACGCAATCGATTGCCGGTCAAAACTTCCGCGCGGATAGCACACCTTGTAATTCAGATCGCGCCCCGCCACCACCTGAAAACGCGGCAACACCTCCACTACCCTGCGATACGCTTCCACCGCCGGCGCATGCACCGCCTCGCCCGCGCGGTTCTTGCCCAGGAACTCGAACAGCGTGGTGTCGCCCAGATCCTCTTCGAGATACGCGCCCGCCTTCAGGTCATCGATGTATATCTCCGGAACCGGCAAGCCGTGCCGGCGAAAATGCCGTGAGAATTCGAGAAAGGCCACGTTCTCTTCGCGCACCGAGTGCAGGATTCCGATAGCCGAAATGCCCCGCCCCGCAAGCCGCACGATGACGCGCCCCGAGCCGCCCAGTTTTCCCTGGAGCGGCCTCGCCTCGTCCGCTGCAAATCCGAAGTGCCGCTCGAAGAGCCGTTGCAAAACTTCCATGAATGCCGTCCGCGTCCTCAGTCCGCCTTTTTCGCGCGCCAGCAGCCCGCTGTCGCAAGCGCGCGCTGCCGGCTTTTCAAAAACAATACGCAGTCCGATGCGGGCGCGCAACTCCGCTTACTCTGTGCGCGCTTTCGCCCGCGCAGAATGGGCACGGCAAACAGGGCAGGGGCCGGCGAGGAGCTATCGCGCCGAGGCGGGCACGGCCGGTTTCGGGGTCTGCCTATGTTAAGATAAATCTCGTTGTGCGGCGCTCGATCCGCCCGCGATTTGGACAGAAATCGCCTCTCAAAATGCACTCGGCGCGCTCCGGCACAACCCATCTTCCAGCGGGTCTTCCCGCCCGCGTGGGGACGTAGCTCAGTTTGGTTAGAGCGCTGCCCTGTCACGGCAGAGGTCGCGGGTTCGAGCCCCGTCGTCCCCGCCATACATTCCAAATCACTTACGGAATATATGGGACCTGAGTGACAAGCAAATCAGGACACATTAAGGGCACAGTAAGCGAATTGATCTCGGATCACGCTTCTGTACCCGTTCGCGCCTGTTTTTGCCGTGCGCCCACGTTTGTGCCCACATCGGGCACAATCATCTGAACAACCTTGCTCTGTGCGGCCCGCTTGTTCGAGGTCACCGCCTGCGTGTAAACGTCGAGCGTGATCCTGCTATTGGCGTGCCGTAAGAGCTCCTGGACGGTC
>JASHTS010000056.1 GCA_030040425.1 Acidobacteriaceae bacterium
TCAAGAGGAACGCCGACTTCCGCCTTACCGGCGCGGCGTTCGCCCAGCCCAACGTCGTGGTGCCACAGCCTTGACGGTTCCACGGCTGCGCGGCCTGCGCGCCGGATTTGGCCGCGGCGGCACGTAGTGGAAGCGGATGAGAAAAATCTTCTCGCCGCGCCCGTGCTTCGCCACTTTCAGCAGATCGAGAACGCCCAGAAATCCTGAGGCACGCGCCAGCTCCGGCGTAATGTCCGGCCACCCGATGGGCTCGATCGACTCGACTTCGATCGCACCTTCTTCCATCCGGTAGCGCCCGCCCACGCGCACGCGCGGGCTCATCCAGATGCGCACGCTGCACGTGATCTCGCCGCGCCGCACACCTTCGCGCAGACGTTTCGCAAATTGCATGCTGAAAGTCTAACGCGGCGCGGAAAACGGCCGCTCCGCGCAGCCAAAACCTCCGCTCGGCTGCTCAGCGGCCCCACTCGCTGACTTGCCGACTCGCCGACCCGCCGGCTCGTTGACTCGCTCACTCGCTACTGAACGATCACCACGTTCATGCTCCACGGCTGCAGCGTAAGCGCGAGCGGCAGGTCCTGCTGGCCCAGGTCGGTGGTCACGGGAGGCGCCCAAACGGCGGTCGAGTAGTTGTGGTTCGGGTCGACGGTGCAGCTCGGGTCCAACGCACAGTTCGTGTTGGTGTAGTCGTAGATCTCCTTGTCGTAGGTCTCCACCGACACATCCGTGCTGCTCGTGACTCCGGAGAGCGACACCACCACCGTCTCCGCATTCGTCTCGTTCAGGTTGAAAAGCACCAGCGCGTACCCGGGGTTGGAGGTCCCCGTGCCGTGCGTCGCCGCATACGCGCGCACATCGGTCGTATCGCCGGTCACGCCGGGCGAGGTGAGCGCGTGCTCGCCGTTCACGGCCACGTGCTGGAAGAGATTGAAGGCTTCGGCCGTCGGCGACATGCTCCCGATGGGCCCGCCGTAATTGCAGGGCGAGCCATCGGGCCCGGTATCGCCGGATCCATCCGCAAAGATGTTATAGGCGCCGAAATCCTGCCAGCCGTAGAGCGAGCTGCTGTCGTTGCCCTCATCGCCATTGCAGTTGCCGAAGCCGATCCACCACGTCAGGCGCGAAACCCCGTCGTTCATCATTTCGCCCAGCACCTGCCCGGCATAAAGGCCCTGCGTAATCGACCAGCTCTGCTTGCCGGGATTGCTGTAAGGCGCGCCAATCTCGCCTACATAAATCGGTGTTCCCGAAGTCCCATACTTCGTCAGTTCCGACTTGATGGTGTTGATGTTCGTCGTCAGCGCGCGCGCATCCTGCTGGATGAGCGTGGTGTCGTTTTCCTCGCCGGGCGTCTCCGGATAATAGTGATATTCGACGAAGTCGTAGGAACCCTTCGCATTGGCGAGCACCGTATCGTCCCATCCGCTCGACGCATCCACGTCCACGCCCACCAGCGTGTTCGGGCTCGCCGTTTTGATCAGGTCGTAGAATCCGCTCGATCCCACGACCGCGGCGGCGTAGATGCTGGGATCGTTCGGAGTCGAGTGCAGGTCCGTCTCCCAGCTACCGTACTCCTCGTTGCCCACAGTCATGTGGCTCACGGTGAGGCCATCGCTGAGAGCCGCTGTGACCCAGGCCGCCGCTTCGTTGGGATCGCCGCCCCCGGTGCAGGCCTCATTGGTGCCGTAGTCAGCCGTCAGGGCCAGGTCCAGAGAGCCCGTCTCCGGGATCGCGCTGGCAAACTGCGCAAAGCTGTTGTAGCCCGCCCAGTTTTCGCTGTTGGCGGTGCACGCAGTGGTGGAACTGCATGCGCACATATAAGGCGCGGTCAGCGAGCTGCTTCCGGTCTGGTATCCCCAGTGGTATTGGTCGGACCAGGAGCCGCCCGGCCAGCGGATCGCCTGGACGCCGGCTCCCGTAAGCGCAGTATTGATCGCGCTCGCGTTGCCCACAACGTCATACCACGCCGCCAGGTTCACGCCCAGGATCTGGTTCGTCGTCGCTGCTCCCAGGGTTGACGTGTTCACGCTGACGCCCGTCCCCACCGTTACCGTCACCGTCTGCGTAGCCGGCGTGCCTGTGGTCGGCGTCACCGTGAGCGTGTACGTGGTGGTCGCCGTCGGGCTGACAGACACAGGCGTTCCGCTGGTGACCGCGAGATTGCCCGGCGTGATCTCGCCCGTGCCTCCCGTAAAGTCCGCCGTCAACTGCGTGCTGCTGCCGGTCACAATCGGATTTGGGCTGGCCGTAAAGCTGCTGATGGAGGCGGCCGGGGTCACCGTCACCAGCAGCGTCTGCGTCGCGTTCACGCTGCCCACCGGAGGCGTCACCGTGACCGTGTAGGTGGTGGTCGCGGTCGGGCTCACGCTCGCGGCAACTCCATTGCTGACGGAGATGTTGCCCGGCGTGATCACGCCCGTGCCGCCCGTAAAGTCCGCCGTCAGGCCGGTGCTCTCTCCGGCCGTTACCGGGTTCGGGCTGGCCGTGAAGCCCGTGATGACCGGCACCGGGTCCACCGTCACCGTCGCCGTCATGGTCGCATCCACGCTGCCCACGGGCGGTGCCACCGTGAGCGTGTAGGAAGTGGTCGCGGTCGGGCTTACGCTCACCGGCGTTCCGCTGGTCACGGAGAGATTGCCCGGGGTAATCACGCCCGTTCCGCCGGCGAAAGTTGCGGTCAGGCTCACGCTCGATCCCGATCCTGCCTCAATCGCTGTCGGGCTGGCCGTAAAGCCAGAAATCGTGGGCACAGGGTCCACGGTCACCGTCGCCATTTGCGTGATTGCACTTCCCGTCGCCGGCGTCACCGTCAGCGTGTAGCTGGTCGTCGCCGTCGGGCTCACGCTCACCGGCGTTCCGCTGGTCACGGAGAGATTGCCCGGCGTAATCACGCCCGTCCCGCCGGAGAAAGTCGCGGTCAGGTTCACGCTCAATCCCGATCCTGCCTCAATCGCTGTCGGGCTGGCCGTAAAGCTCGTGATCGCAGGCGGCGTCCCATTGCCTCCGCCGCTCGATAGGCTCCCGCCTCCACAACCAGCCAGGCCGATGCAAGCTGTACCGGCCCACACAATCGCTGCACGCGAAACATGAAAACGCATCCTGGCACTCCCGGTGGTGCAAAAGTCTCGCAGAACAAAAGTAAATCGATTAAGAAACCCAATCATGATAACGCTCCCTTGCCGCATTTGGCGAGGGCTTGTCTGCAGGCGGCTCTTACCAAAGAGACGAAAAATCGCTGTTCCGCAGCGCCGCATCCGCCCGAGAGCGGAGGCAGTCAACGGCTCGCGTTCACGATCCATTCACATGAGCGGAATCGCCCGCGTCCGTACGCTCAGAGAATTGCTCTCCGTCAGTTACAATTCGGACGATCCCATTCATTGCGGCCAGGCGCCTCTTCCAAATCTGGCGGTCACACACCTCAGGGAGGAAAGTATGAGCAAAGATGCTGGACAGCGGCTTCAGGATATTTACGACTTCATCGGCGACAACTTTTCGGCGAGAGATGTTACCAACGTTCGCGATGCGGTGAACCAGAGATATGCAGATCGGGCGCAGCGCGACTTCGTCTCCAATTCGCTGAGTCTGGGCAAGCGCTTCTGGAAGAAATCCGCCGAGACCGAGCGCCGCGTAGCCGTGCGCGCGGTCGGCCTGGTGACGGCGCTGGTGCAAAAGCGGCCGCTCGATCGGGAAGACGCTGCCGCCATCGTTGCCGACAAGAGAACCCTCACCAAGGCCGAGTGCCTTCAGGAACTGACCACCATGCTGGTCACGCTGCAGCCCGTCACCCGGGTCGAAGTGCAGAATATCGCACCCACCAAGACCACCCAGGATCCCCGTCTCCAGACCAGCTTCAACCAGGCCAACTCAAAAGAAAAGCGCTACGCGATCGATGCCATCGAGGCGGCCAGCAAGATTCTCGGCAAAACCTGGCCCATCCTCTCCGGCGTAAACAGGAATCCCGGCTTCCGGGCGCAGTTCGAGATTTATTTCGGTTCGCCCTTCGACGCTGGACGCTATAACACGGTCAAGGCCAACATCAAGCGGATTTACGACGTCGTTTGCTCGCAAAGCCTTTTCCTCTATTACCGCGTGGATAAGATGGCCGGCCAGCCCGATGACACCCCGGGCGTTCCTCGCGGAACGGCCATTCCCCGGCTGATCAACGGCCAGCCTCTCAGCAACATCTTCGCTTACGTCCTCAATCCCTCGCCCGCGCCCGGAACGCACGTCTATCTCTGCGGGCAATTCTTCGAGGGAACCCATCTGAAAGACAGGCACCAGGACCAGATCGGCGGCGTGGTGATTCACGAGCTCTCGCACGCTCTCTGCGCAACCCAGGATCACGCTTACGGGGATGCTGCCTGCAGAACGCTCGCCCCCGATCAGATGGTCGAGAACGCCGACTCCTACGAGTACTATTGCGAGCAGTACGGCTGAGCTGCGGTCTGCGGGCAATATCCTCAGACCCGCCGTGGCGCGCGAGCTAAGGCTGATACTCTGAATCTGTTCTGAACCATCTCCGCGAGCAGCCGGAAAGGGAACTTTCGGCTGTGCCGGGAAATGCCCATGCTACTCGAATCTCTGCGCCGCGAAGTTCTTGAGGCCAACCGGGAGATCGCGCGCCGCGGCCTGGCCCCGCATACCTTCGGCAACGCCAGCGGCATCGATCGCATGGGCGTCGACGGTTCCGGCCGCGAGCCTCTCGTGGTCATCAAACCGAGCGGCGTCGATTACGCCTCCCTGACGCCCGCCGATCTCGTGGTCACCGATCTCGCGGGAAAAATCGTGGAGGGCTCGCTGCGCCCTTCAAGCGATCTCGACACGCACACCCTCCTCTATCGCGAATTTCCTTCCATTGGCGGCATCGTGCACACGCATTCCGAGTTCGCCACTTCGTGGGCACAGGCAAACCGGCCCATCCCCTGTCTGGGCACCACTCACGCCGATTACTTTCATGGCCCCGTTCCCGTCACCGAGCCGCTCACCGCGGAAGAGGTTGCCGAGGCCTACGTCCGCTCGACTGGCGCTGTCATCGTGCGCCGCTTCCGCCGCGACCGGCTCGATCCCGTCGCCGTTCCCGGCGTTCTGGTTGCCGGCCACGCGCCCTTTGCCTGGGGTCGCTCGCCGTCCGAAGCGGTCGAGCACGCCGATGTGCTGGAGTACATCGCCCGCCTCGCCTGGCGCAGCATCCTCCTTCAGGCATCGGAAGCCGGAATTCCGGCCTACGTCTCCGAGTATCACTACCTGCGCAAGCACGGCCCCAAGGCCACTTACGGGCAACCGGAGAACTCGGGGAGTCATTGATTGTCCCCGCGCCGAAAAAGGCGAATTCTCCCGGAGTGCACCGGATGGAGTGCAAACCTCAAAAATAATCTCCAAATTCTTCGACCTCAAGGCTCTACGGATTTTGGTAATCTCATTCCTTTCTGCGGATGATCGTTACCATTTTTTGCATTTTCGTCTGAATCGCGGCCGCTTCCGGGTTGACGCCGTCGCTCGCAATCCGTCTATATCGTGTTTCTTCTCTTGCGCTTGCAGCACGTCGCGCGACGGCCATCCTTCGCCGCTCCCGGTGGCAACCGAAGTGCAAGAACGGATTAAGATGATGTAGAACCGAGCCATGGAGACGAATCTCCTGAATCGCGTGCGGGCAACGCTCTTGGCCTTGGCCACGGCCGCGCTGTTCGTGTTGGCGATTCTCAATTTCCAGCAGGAGCGGCAGACCCCGCAGCCGGATGTCGGCGTCTGGTGGCACGAAGTTCCCGGCGGTCTCCAGGCCGATAAGGTTCTTCCCGACAGTCCCGGGCAGCGCGCCGGCATCCAGGTCAACGACCTTCTGACCGGAGTCAGCGACGGGCCGGCGGCTCCGGTCACCCCCGTTGTCCGGCTCGCTGATCTCGAACGGGCCCTGTACGACACCGGCCCCTACGGGCAGATTTACTACGTCATCACGCGCGACGGCATTCGGCTCGACACGCCCATCAAGGTAATTCCCGAAGCAGCCGATCACAGCCTGCAGCTCGGCTTGCGGGTCATCGGGCTCATTTACCTGGTCATCGGATTTTACGTTCTCTTCCGCCGCTGGGGTGCGCCCAGGGCCACGCATTTCTATCTTTTTTGCCTTGTTTCTTTCGCGTTGTACGCTCTCAAGTACACCGGAAAATTCGACGCCCTCGATTGGACCGTCTTCTGGGGCAACGTGGCCGCCGAAGCCCTGCAGCCGGCGCTCTTTCTGCACTTCGCGCTCAGCTTTCCCGAGGAGCGCTTCAAGAGCCGGCACCGCCGCTGGTTGCTTCCGCTGGTCTACGCGCCCGGCGCGGCGCTCCTGGGTTTGTGGCTGTGGTCCATCTCCACGCGCGAGGCCACCAAGCTGCTCCTCGACCGCATCAACCAGGTCGCGGTTGCCTACGACACCGTCTTCTATGTGTGGGCTGCGCTGCTGTTCCTGCTGAGCTATCGGCGCGCCGATTCGCCTTTGCTGCGCCAGCAGTTGAAATGGGTTACGCGGGGAACCCTGCTGGCAGTGGTTCCCTACACGGTTTACGCCATCGTCTATCTTACCGGTCTGCGGCGTCCCAGCCTGCTCGAAGGCCTGGCGGGGCTCTCGCAGATCTTCCTGCCCCTTACCTTCGGCTGGGCCATCGTGCGCTACCGGCTGATGGATACCGACCTGATCTTCAAGCGCAGCGTGGCCTACATGCTCTCCACCGGCCTCATCGTCGGGGGCTATTTCGGCATCGTCGCCCTCATTTCCGTCGGGGTGCACAACGCCATGCCTGAAGCCGTGCGCGAGTGGGGTCTGGTGGCCGCAATCGTGATCACCGCCGCCATCTTTGACCCGCTCAAGCGCCGCATTCAAAGCTGGGTCGATCGCGCCTTCGACCGCCATCGCTACGACTACCGCCGGGCGCTGATCGAATTCGGCCGGGGCCTCAGCTCTGAAACCAATCTCCAGGCGCTGCTCAACTCCATCGTCGAGCAGTTGCCGCGCACGCTCCTGGTTGCGCGTGTGGCCATCTTTCTCGATCGGGATTCCCGGCTGCATCTGGCCGCGGCCCACGGCCTGCCGGAGAAACTCAGCGTCGGCGGCGCGAGCGCGGAGCGCCTCGATCTGGGTTTTCTCGACTTCGAAAAAGAGCGCGGCCACCGCCACATCTTTTTCGAAAACGCCCAGGCCGCGCTGCATCTCCCGGAGACCCAGAAGCGCACCGCCGCTTTGCTCGATCTGAACTACTACCTGCCCTGCCGCGTGGCCGCGGGCGAGCCGCCCGATGGCTCCCCGGCCACGCGCACCATCGCCGTGATCGGCCTGGGCCGCACCTTGGGCGGCGATTTCCTTTCGAGCGAAGACGTCGAGCTGCTCGAATCCCTGGCCAGCTACATCGGCATCGCCCTCCAGAATGCCAGCCTCTATGCGCGCCTCGAGAAACAGATCGGCGAATTCGAGCGCCTCAAGGAGTTCAACGAGAACATCGTCGAGTCCATCAACGTGGGCATCTTCGCCATCGATCTCAACGACCGCATTGAGAGCTGGAATGCGCAGATGGAGGCCATGTACGCGCTCAGCCGCGCCGAGGCCCTCGGCCGTGAGCTGCGCTCCGTCTTTCCCGCGCAACTGATCGACGCCCTCGACGGGTTCCGCAACGAACAGGGCGTGCACCATCTCTATAAATTCCCGCTCACCACCTGCGCCGGCGAGCAGCGCACCACCAATATCGCCGTGGCGCCGCTGCTTTCGCGCGATTTCGTCTCCGTGGGCCGCATCGTTCTCGTCGACGACATCACCGAGCGCGTCACGCTCGAGGCCCAGCTCACCCAGGCCGACAAGCTCAGCTCCATCGGCCTGCTCGCCGCCGGCGTTGCTCACGAGATCAATACGCCCCTCGCCGTCATCTCCTCGTACGCGCAGATGCTCTCCAAGCAGCTTCGCGGCGACGGGCGCCTGGGGCCGGTGCTGGACAAGATCACGCAGCAGAGCTTCCGCGCCGCCGAGATCGCCAACGGCCTGCTCAACTTTTCGCGCACATCGTCCACCGAATTTCGCGACACGGATCTCAACCAGGTCATCCGGGACACGCTTTCGCTGCTCGAGCACCAGTTCAAGACCGCGCAGATCGCCATCGATCTCGAACTGGCCGAAGAGCTGCCGCCCATCCTCGGTAACTCCGGCAAGCTGCAGCAGGTTTTTCTCAATCTGCTCCTGAACGCCAAGGACGCGATGCCCGGCGGCGGACGCCTGCGCGTGGCCACTGCGGTCAACGGTCACGTCGAGGCTTCGGTGTCCGACTCGGGCAGCGGCATCGCGCCCGAGCACCTAAAGCGCATCTACGATCCTTTCTTCACCACCAAAACCACCCCCAGGTCCGGCGACCGGCGCGGCACAGGACTGGGTCTCTCCGTCACCTACGGCATCATTCAGGAACACGCCGGCAAAATTCATGTGGAGAGCGCAGTCGGCGCGGGCACAACCTTCCTTCTCGAATTTCCCTTGTTAAGGAACTCCGTACATGTCTGAGGTTGCTTTTCCCTTGAACGCGCCTGTTTCCGCAACCGCTTCGAACGGCAACGCCAGCTCCGCCAACATCCTGGTGATCGACGACGAGTCCAGCATTCGCGAGTCGCTCGAGGTGCTGCTTTCGCTCGAAGGCTACTCCACGGTCGCGGTGGGCGACGGCGCTGAAGGTCTGCGGCAGCTCGAATTGGATAACTTTGATCTGGTTCTCCTCGATCTTGCGCTGCCCGGCCAGAGCGGCCTGGAGCTGTTGCCGCAGATTCGCGAGCGCCAGCCCGATCTCCCCGTCATCATGATCACCGCTTACGGCACCGTGGACAACGTGGTCGAGGCGGTGCGCGCCGGCGCCGAAAACTTCGTGCAGAAGCCCTGGGACAACGAGAAGCTTCTCGCCGATATCCGCTCCGCCGTCGCCCGCCATCGCGCCGAAGAAGAAAATCTTCAGCTCAAGCGCGCCCTCAAGCAGCGTTACAACTTTTCCAACCTCGTCGGCAAAAGCGAGTCCATGCTGCGCGTCTTCGATCTCGTGGCGCAGGTCGCTCCCAGCCGCTCCACGGTGCTCATCCAGGGCGAAAGCGGCACCGGCAAGGAACTCATCGCCAAGGCCATTCACGCCAATTCGCCGCGCCGCGAAAAGTCGTTCGTCCCCGTGAATACGGGCGCCATGCCGTCGGAACTGCTCGAGTCCACGCTCTTCGGCCACGTCAAGGGCGCCTTCACTTCGGCCGTCGCCTCCAAGAAAGGTCTCTTCGAAGTGGCCAACGGTGGCACGCTCTTTCTTGATGAGATCGCGACCATGGGCCTGGATACCCAGGCCAAGATTCTGCGCGTCCTCCAGGACAGGCGCTTCATGCATCTGGGCGGCGTGCAGGAGATTCAGGTCGACGTCCGCATCATCGCCGCTACCAATGTCGATCTCCGCCAGGCGGTGCGCGAAGGCAAATTCCGCGAGGATCTTTTCTATCGCCTCAACGTCATCACCGTCGATCTGCCGCCTCTGCGCGCCCGCCGCGAAGACATTCCCCTGCTGGCCCAGCATTTCCTCGATTTCTACGCCAACGAAAATGGCGTGCCCCCGCGCAAGCTCTCCTCTGACGCGCTGCGTGCGCTGGTCGATTACGATTGGCCCGGCAACGTGCGCCAGCTTGAAAATGCCATCGAGCGCGGCGTCGTGCTTTCCTCCGGCCCCATCATCGGCGCCGATCTCCTGCCCGGCGAAATCACCGGCCGCAGCTTCCAGGACGCCCTCCTCGACCACAATCCCAACTCTTCGCTCTTCGACATTCTCGAAGTCATCGAGCGCCGCATCATCATCGAGAAGCTGGAGCGCTGCAACTGGAATCAGACCGAGGCCGCCGAGCAGTTCCGTATTCCGCTCTCCACCCTCAACCAGAAGATCAAGCGCCTCAACATCGAAATCCGCAAAAGGGGCAGGGAATAGGCTCTCTCAGCCTGCCGCTTCAATCCACATGCGCAGAAACGCGCGCAGCTCTTCCGGCGGTCTCAACCAGATCTCCGCCTGCGTCCTGCGCCGCTCTCGCCGCACCAGCGCGCTCAAGCCCGGGCCCTTCATCGCCGCAAAGGCCGTCTCGTCGGTGAGATCGTCGCCGAGATACGCGGCAGGAATTTTCGCCGCGCCGCCCGCTCCTACCTCCTCCAGGATCGCCTTCACTGCGCCGCCCTTGTCGCGTCCCGCGCGCAGCTCCAGCCCGCACTCGAAATCAAGCAGTTGCAGTCCATCGTTTTCAGCCAGCGGCTCGAACAGCTCCCGCGTGCGCTCTTCGATTGCTCGCGCCTTCGGCGGCGCGACGCCCCGCCAATGCATCACCGCCGCGTTGGGCTTTTCCTCAAAGAGGCCGCCGAATGCATCGCCGCGCAGCTTTGCTGACAACGCATCGAGCTTCGCACGCACGGCGGGAGCGGGAAATTCCAGTTCCCGGCGCCCGTCCGGATACAGCCTCTCGGCGCCGTGCAATCCCCACACCGTGGGCGGCGTCTCCAGGTTGAGCAGAGATACAATCTCCGCACCCGGCCGGCCGCTGATCACCTCGATCCGCGTTTTTTTCTGGTTTTGGATCTGGTTCAGCAGTTCCCTCACACCCGACCACGGCGCGGCCTTGAATCGGTCCACGCGGAACGGCGCCAGGGTTCCGTCGTAATCGAGCAGCAGCAGGGAAGTTGCAGCCCCCGCAAATCCCCGGAAAAATTCATGCAGTTTGATTTCCGTCTCGCGCGTCAAGCGGTGCTCGCCTTCGAATCCGGATTGCGTGCCGCGTCCGCCATTATGGTACCGGGATGGACTCGGAGCGGTTCACGTCCAAGCTCTCCTCATCGTCGAGCCGCAGCTCGCGCAGATCGCCCAGCACGCTCGCGGCCCACAGATAAATATTGTGCTCCATCACCTGCCGCCGCATGCGCTGCATTCTTTGCCGCCGGTCCGCGCGGCTCATCTCCAGGCCGGCGCGAATCGCCTCGGCAGCGGCGCGCGAGTCGTAAGGGTTCACAATCAGCGCGTCGCGCAGCTCCACCGCCGCTCCGGTAAATTTGCTCAGCACCAGAACGCCGTCCTCATCCTCCCGCGCGGCCACGAACTCCTTGGCCACCAGGTTCATCCCGTCGTGCAGCGAGGTAACCAGGCACAAGTCGGCGGCCAGGTACCAGCGCTTCACCTCTTCGTGATTGCACTGGCGCTCGATCAGCACCACGGGCTTCCAGTGCGAGGTCTGATAGCGCCAGTTGATCCGCTCCACGGCTTCTTCCACGCGCACGCGCAGGTCGGCATAACTGGGAATGCGCGTCCGGCTCGGGGCCGCGATCTGCGCCAGCGTCAGCCGCTCGCGGTAGTATGGATGCTCTTCCAACAATTGCTCCAGCGCCATCAGCCGCTCCAGGATCCCCTTGGTGTAATCCATGCGGTCCACGCCCAGGGCCAGCTGCTCCGCGCGCACGCCAACCTCGCTCAGCAGGCGGCGGCGCTCGCGGTTTCGCTGCTCTTCCTCCACAGCGTCGTCTCCCCCTGCTCCCACATGCGGCACGCCCTCGCAAGCCACGCTGATGGGGTACGGGCGCACCGTGGTGAGATGTCCGCGCCGGCTCACCGTCATGTGATCGCGGTCGGTTCGCGATTCCAGCACGCGGTCCACGGTAGCCAGAAAATTATGGCAGTGCAGCGGGATGTGAAAGCCCAGCAGATCGGCTCCCAGCAGTCCGTCGAGCAACTCGGCCTGCCACGGGCAGATGCCGAACGCCTCCGGATTCGGCCAGGGAATATGCCAGAAAATGGCCACGCGCGCGTCCGGGCGCACCCGCTTCAGCAGCCGCGGCAACAGGGCGAAGTGATAATCCTGCACAAACACCACCGGCTCTTCGCTGCCCGCCATCTCTTCCAGCACCGCATCGGCAAAGCGCTGGTTCACCTGCTGGTAGCACTCCCAGTCGCTGGCGCGGAAGATGGGCCGCGTATGTGCGATGTGGCACAGCGGCCACAGGCCCTCGTTGGCAAACCCGTCGTAGTACTGCGACTCCTCCTTGTCCGTAAGCCACACCCTGCGCAGGCTGTAACGCGGTTCATCCGGCGGCACGCGCAACCGGTCGAACTCGTCCACCGCCAGCTTGTCGGCATCGCCGCTCCCGCTCGCCACCCATACTCCGTCGCAGGCGCGCAGCACCGGCTCAATCGCCGTAACCAGGCCGCTGGGCGGAACGGTGCACAGAACCTCCCGGCCCTTGCGCGAATGCACGTACGGCTCCCGGTTTGAAACCACGAAGATGCGGCTCGATCCGGCGCGGTCGCGCATGTGCACGGCCAGCCGCTCGGCCGTCCACCAATGTTCGCCCGCCTCGCGCAGGCGCGCTTCCGCTTCGGCCGCGGCGCGCGCCGCCTTCAGGCTCTCGGCCATCGTTTCCACTTCGCGCGCCAGCGGCGAAAACAGGCTCAACTCCGGCCCGGCCGATTTCACCGCCTTTTCTTCGTGGCCGGTGCGCAGATGACGCAGCCGCTCCGTCACCCGCTTCATGGGACGAGTAAGGAACCAGCCCACCATCCCCATGGTGATGGCCACAATGAGAACCACCAGCGCCAGCACGCGCCAGAAGCTGCGCTGCCACAAGTCGACGTCCTGGTCGTGGATGTAACCGGCGTCCACCACGATGGTCATTCCGCCGATCAGCTGGCGGCCGTTGTGGATGGGAAACACCTCCTCCAGCCAGCGCCACTCGCCGATGTGCCCAAAGGCGCTGACTTCGGCGCCCTTTTCGAGCGACTTGGTGGTGACGCCGCGTTCCAGGGCGTGGATCACTTCCTTCGGCCCTGCGCTGCCCAGCACCTCGCCGTGCGCGTCGTAGACCACGATTCCCAGCGCGCCCGTTCCCGCTTTCAGCAACTGCGTCACACCCGCCAGCGCGCCCGGATCACCGGTCGCCAGCGGGCCCTGCACGTCCGGCTCGATGCTGATGCCCATCCATTTTGTGCGGTTTTCGAGCTCCTGGCGCAAGGCGTGCCGATGGGCTAACACATCGAAGTATGTGGAGGCTACCGACACGATGGTTACGCTTGCGATCAGAGCGAGGATCAGCCGCAGGCGGAACAGATGCATCAATACCCCCTAATGCTAGGTTAGATGCGCGCAAGCGTCTGCATGTCCCCGCCAGCGGCGCTGCCCGGCGGAATCCTGTTCATTTTGAAGGGTGATGGAAAGGCCGGTGGATCTTCTCCACTCGCTGCTTTCGCGCGCCTGCGGGACCGCGGAGGCGGCCGGAAGCAGCCTTGGAAATCCACGCTTTCCGTGCCGCTTCGCCTTCTGCAGGGACCTCGCCCCGGCTCCGCGCTCAAGCCGCGGCCCGGTGTCGGCCCGCCTCCATGCGCTATCCTGTCCTCGGAAGCGCCGCATACCCTCCGATCCACAGGCCGGCCCAAATCATGGCGTTAAATAGGCTCGACCGTACCGCCAGACAAACCGTGCTTACCGTTCAGGACTACTGGCTTTTTGCCGGGCGAGCTCTTCTCGATCTTTTTCGTCCTCCCGTCTACTGGAACGATCTTCTCCTCCAGTCCGACATTATCGGGGTGGGCTCGGCGACCATCGTGCTGCTCTCGGGTTTCTTCACCGGCTGCGTGCTGGCCCTGCAGTCGGCCTCTACGCTGGCCGCCTTTGGCGCCACCGCCGTCACCGGCCAGTTCGTCAGCAAGTCCATGATTATGGAGCTCGGCCCGGTGCTCACCGGCATCATGGTCTCCGGCCGCAACGCCTCCTCCATGGCCAGCGAACTCGGCTCCATGGTAGTGACGGAGCAGATCGACGCCATGCGCGCGTTGGGCGTCGACCCGCTGCGCAAGCTGGTCACCCCGCGCATCTACGCCAGCATCGCCATGCTCTTTTTTCTTACCATCATCTCTGACGCCTGCGGCATCCTCGGCGGCGCCGCCGTCACTGTCTACCTGAATCACCAGAACGGCACCCAGTACTTCCACATGGCCTACGAACGCTTGCGCTCGCCCGACATTGTGCAGGGATTGGTCAAGCCGCTCTTCTTCGGCTATATTCTCAGCTCCATCGGCTGTTTCTATGGCATGCGGACCACCGGCGGCACGCAGGGCGTCGGCCGCTCCACCATCTCCGCAGTGGTCTCGGCCTCGGTACTCATCATCTTTGTGGACTTTCTCATCACCCACGTGCTGCTCACGCTTTTCGGCTGATGAACGTTCCCAGCATTCTCACTGTCCCCGAGCCTCTGGCGGATTCGACGCCGGTGGTCGAGCTGCGCCAGGTCACCATCGCCTTCGACGGCCCTCCGGTTCTTGAAAACATCAGCTTTACCGTCGCGCCCGGCGAGACGCGCATTCTGCTCGGGCCGGCCGGCGTCGGCAAGAGCGTTTTGCTCAAGCTCATCAACGGCCTGCTTCTTCCCGACCGCGGTCATGTTCTGCTCTTCGGCGAAGACATTTCTGCGCTCAAGGAAGATGAGCTTTTTTCGCTCCGCGCCCGCACCGGCATGGTCTTCCAGGAGGGCGCCCTCTTTGACTCCCTCACCGTCCGCGACAATGTCGCTTACCAGCTCATCCAGGATCGCGCCATTCCTGACGACGAGATCGACCGGCGCGTGCGGCAGGCGCTCAGCTTCGTCGGCCTTGAAGAAACCTTCTCGCTCTATCCGGCCAGCCTTTCCGGCGGCATGCGGCGGCGTGTCGCCATCGCCCGCGCGCTCATCAACAATCCGGAGTTGATTCTCTATGACTCGCCCACCGGCGGCCTCGACCCCGTGACCTCCACCACCATTATCGAGCTGGTGATGAAGGAGCGCGACGTGCACCGTACACCCTCGCTTCTGGTCACCCACCGTCTCCAGGACGCCTTTACCCTCTGCACTCATCGCTTTGACGCGGCGAAGAACTCCATGCTGCCGCTGCCTCAAGGCCAGCCCGATCCCTCGACCACCTTCCTCATGCTCGAGGAGGGCCGGCTGATCTTCGATGGCTCACTCCACGATCTCTTGCACACCGATAACCGGTTCGTGCGCGAGTTCCTTGAGTAACCCCTTGAGATTCGGCATCTTTCACGCTCAATTCGCTCCGTGCTAGACTTCCGCTGCACTGAATTCCAGATGCATCCTGGCTCGAACCGGCCCAATCTCCGATTCGGGCGCGCGGGGGCATGTATGACTGTCGGCTTGCCGGGACCTTTTGCCTTGTCTTCGCTCTCTCGCCGCAACTTCATCCAATCGTCCGGTGCGGCAGCGCTGCTCGCCGGCGCCTCCTTGGCCCGCGCGGGCCGGCCTCCCGCTTCCGATCGCATCACCATGGGCGTCATCGGCTGGGGCATGATGGGCCCGGTCAACACGCGTGCGTTTCTTGCCCAGGACGACTGCCAGGTGGTGGCCGCATGCGACCTCAACCAGCACGCTCTCGAGGCCGCCGTGAATGAAATCAATACCCATTATGGCGACCGGGGTTGCGGCTCCTATCACGACTACCGCGAGCTTCTCGCCCGCAACGACATCGACGCCGTAATGATCGCCGTTCCCGATCACTGGCACGCGCTGGTGGCCGTTGAGGCGGCCAATCGCAAGAAAGACGTTTACGGAGAGAAGCCGCTGGCGCGCACCATCCACGAGCAGCAGGCCATTGTGCACGCTGTCGAACAAAACAAGATCATCTGGCAGACGGGCTCATGGCAGCGCTCGCAGGCGCCTTTTCGCAAAGCCGCGGAGATCGTCCGCAACGGCCTCATCGGCAACGTGATCCACGTGGAAGTCGGTCTGCCCGCCGGCTTTCACGACTTTGCCGGCACCGAGCCGGCGCTGCTTGCCAAGCTGGCCGCGCTGCCCGACAAAATCACCGATCCCTCGCTCGTCGTGCCCGGAACCCCGGCGTGGGATCTTGCGGTCTCCGATCCGCCGCCCGAGCTCGACTACAACTTCTGGATCGGTCCCTCGAAGATGGAGCCCTATATCGAGGCGCGCATCGACAAGAACTGGCGCTGGAACTACAACACCGGCGGCGGCCAGCTCATGGACTGGATCGGCCACCACGGCGACATCGCCCATTGGGGTCTCGGCTTCGATCTCACCGGACCCTCGGAGGTCGTAGGCCGCGGCGACTTTCCCGCACCCAACGCCATCTGGAACACCGCCACCGTCTATCACATCGAGTGCCTTTACCGCAGGGAAGTGACACGCTATGCCAACGATGTGCGCATGACCATCGCCGGCGGCTCCGGCGCCATCAGCATGGGCACCAAATGGATCGGCACCGACGGCTGGGTCTGGGTCGATCGCGGCGGCTTCGATGCCTCCAACCAGGACTGGGTGAAGATGGACTCGCTTCCCGACGATCTGCGCAAGATCCGGCTCTACGAGTCGAGCAACCACTATCGCAACTTTCTTGATTGCGTCAAATCGCGCAAGCCCACCATCAGCCCCGCCGAGGTAGCCCACCACTCCACCATCCCCGGCCATCTCGGGCTCATCTCCATGCTCGTCGGCGGCGTGGTGCACTGGGATGTCGAGAAAGAAAAGATCAACGACGATCCTGACGCCAGCGCGTTGCTCTCCCGCCCCTATCGGGCGCCCTGGCATCTCGATTGATGCATGCGCCGCCCGTTCCGCTTTGCCGCCAACCCCGTCGCCTCGAATCCGGCGCGTCCAATCTGTTAGCCTTGGCCTGGGAAGCAGGGAGCAATGGCCGCGAGATTTCAGGGCTTCGATTTTCTCACCCTCGACGCCGGATTTTCCGAAGATGAGCTCCTCGTCCGCCGCACCGCGCGCGATTTCGTCGACGACCATGTGATTCCCATCATCGAGTCCTGCTTCCGCGAAGAGCGTTTTCCGCGCGAGCTCGTCCCGCTCATGGGCCGGCTGGGCTTCTTCGGCGCCACTCTCCAGGGCTTCGGCTGCGCCGGCATGTCCAACGTCGAATACGGCCTGGTGATGCAGGAGCTCGAGCGCGGCGACTCCGGCCTGCGCAGCTTTGTCAGCGTGCAGTCAGCCCTGGTCATGTATCCCATCTCCACCTTCGGCTCCGACGAACAAAAAAACGCCTGGCTGCCGGCGCTCGCCACCGGCGAGAAACTCGGCTGCTTCGGCCTCACTGAGCCGGACTTCGGCTCCAATCCCGGCGGCATGACCACGCGCGCCCGCCGCTCCGGCAACGAATTCGTTCTCAACGGCGAGAAGATGTGGATCACCTCCGGCTCTATCGCCGATGTTGCCGTGATCTGGGCCAAGCTCGAAGGCGAAGACCCGGCTGGCGGCGACTCCGGCAAGTCCGTGCGCGGCTTCCTCGTCGAAACCGATCGGCCCGGTTTCTCCGCGCGCGACGTGCACGGCAAATGGTCGCTGCGCGCCTCCGTCACCAGCGGCCTCTCGCTCCAGGACGTGCGCATTCCCGCGTCCAATCTGCTGCCCGGAACGGATGGCCTCAAGAGCCCCCTCATGTGCCTCAACCAGGCCCGCTACGGCATCGGCTGGGGCGCCGTGGGCGCAGCCATGGCCTGTTACGACGTGGCGCTCAACTACTCCAAAATCAGAAAACAATTTCACAATCAGCCCATCGCCGCGCATCAGCTGGTGCAGGAAAAGCTCGTCTGGATGGCCACGGAAATCTCCAAAGCGCAGCTTCTTTCGCTGCACGTGGGCCGGCTCAAGGATGCCGGCAGGGCGGGGCACCAGCACATCTCTATGGCCAAGCGCAACAATGTGTGGATGGCGCTCGAATCCGCGCGCATGGCCCGCGACATTCTGGGCGCCAACGGCATCACCGAGGATTACCCCGTCATGCGCCACAGCATGAACCTCGAATCCGTCAAAACCTACGAGGGCACGCACGACATTCACACCCTCATCCTCGGCCAGAGCCTTACCGGCGTCGCCGCATACTGACATTCCGGTCTCAACGCTCGCACTGAAAAACCAGCCGTCATCCTGCGCGGAGGTCGTCCGCTGCGGCGGGCGACCGGAGTCGAAAGACCTGCAGTTGCTTCGCTGGCCTTCCGGCAGCGCACCTTGACCGCGCGTCGAAATTCACCCTAAGATACGGGAATACTGCAGCTTGCTTCTCTGCTCCTCTCGGCTCTTTTGAACTTTGATTTTCTGTGGCGGAGTGCGCGGGGACTGCATCTTTCCGGGCTTTTTTTCCGGCCGCTTGCATCGCTCCGTACACCGCTCGGCGCAAATCTGACCGACTTCTCCGCATGAGTCCACAGATACGGAGCCCACTCAATTTTCTTGCTCGTCTCTCGTGTGATTTAGACCTCTATGCAGAGCTTCTTCCGGCGGTTCAGCACCATTGGCGGCTTTTCTCTTCTCATCTTGCTGCTCATGGGCAATGCGCTGTTCACCAGCCGCCGTCTCAACCAGCTGGCCGCGAGCCAGCTCTGGGTCGTGCACTCCCGCGAAGTGCTTTCTGAGGTAGCGGAGACGGAGTCGCTTCTGCTCGACGCCGAAACCGGCCAGCGCGGTTATTTGCTCACCGGCGAAACGCGGTATCTGGGGCCCTATACCAACGCCCTCGCACAGATTGACAGCCATATTCAAACCCTCTCCCGGCTTACCGCCGACAATCCGCGGGAGCAGGCCAACGTGGCTCAACTCGGCAACCTCGCGCACCAGAAGTTGGACGAGCTCCAGGAGACCATCGCCCTCGCCCGCGCGGGCCATATCGATCAGGCCAGAGCCATCGTGCTTTCCGACCGCGGACGCCTCCTCATGAGCGAGATTCGCCAGGTGCTTGCGTCCATGCAGAGCCAGGAGGACCGGCTTGCAGCCGTCCGCGATGCGACTTACCGGCAAACTCTCCGCACGGCGCGGATCAGCATTGCCGGGGCTACCCTGGTCGGCATTCTCGGGCTCGTCATTCTTGCTTACTTCATCCTCGGGGAGCGCGCGCTGCGCGAGCGCTACACCCAGGAAATTCGCGCCCGCGAGGAGTGGTTCCGCGTCACCCTCAAGAGCATCGGCGACGCCGTCATTGCCACCGACCGCAACGGAACCGTCACGTTCATGAATCCGGTCGCGGAATCTCTAACCGGCACGCCTTCGGCAAAAGCAGTGGGAAAGGAAATTCTCAGCGTCTTCCCCATCCTGAACGAGTTCACCGGGCAGGTTGCGGAAAATCCGGTGATGACGGTGATGAACCTTGGCCGCGTGGTCGGCCTCGCCAATCACACCGTCGTCCGCCACGCGGACGGCCGCTTGATCCCTATCGAAGACAGCGCCGCGCCCATCTGGGACGATCGCCATCAGTTGATCGGTGTCGTTTTGGTCTTTCGCGACGTCTCCGCGGAGCGCAAATCGCAGGACATTCTCCGCAAGACGGAAAAGCTCGCCGCCGCGGCGCGTCTTTCTGCGACGGTGGCGCACGAAATCAACAATCCGCTTGAAGCCGTGGTCAATCTCATCTTCATTGCCAGAAATGATCCCGACGCACCGCCCTCCGTTGTCCGCCAGCTCACTGTAGCCGAGCAGGAGATTGAGCGCGTGGCGCACATCACCCGCCAGACCCTGGGCTTTTATCGTGAATCGAGCACCGCGGAGCAGGTCCAGGTCAATGCGCTTCTCGACTCGATCCTGAGCGTCTATTCGAACAAGCTCGAGTCCGCGCGCATCCGCGTCGAGCGCAACTTCGGCGCGTGCCCGCCCCTGCACGCCGTGGCCGGCGAGTTGCGGCAGGCCTTCTCCAATCTCATCGCCAACGCCATTGACGCGGTGGGCGAGTCCGGCACCATTGCCTTGACCTCCCGGTCTGTTCCCGGCGGCGAAACCGGCCTCATCGAAGTGGTGATCGCCGACAGCGGAACCGGCGTCTCGCCCGAGCACCTCGATCACATCTTTGAGCCCTTCTATACCACCAAAAAGGATGTCGGCACCGGCCTTGGCCTTTGGGTCTCGAAAGAGATCGTCGAGCGTCACGGCGGAAGTATCCACGTCAGCCCCTCCGGCGGATTCGATAACCTTACGGGCGCGGCCTTTACCCTCCACCTTCCCTGCGAGTGGAAAGAGTTTTCCCCGGCCGCAGGCGAATCGAGCTGATGCCTCCCAGGCGCAGCAGGCGTCGTCACGTTGCGCATGAGTGGCTCTCGCTTCCGGAAGCCGTTCCCAAATCTCCACCATCGACAAACCCGCGCCGGCAAGGCATAGTCATATCCATGCAGAGAAACTCCAAGCCTTCGTTCGCCTTTTGCGCTTACATCTTCCTCGCTGGATTTCCCGCGTGCCTGGCGCTATCGCTCGCCGCACAGCAGCCCGCCAAAGCATCCATCGTGCTGCACGCCGCGCGCCTGCTTGAAGTCGAGACCGGCAAGATGCTTGAGCCGGGCGAGATTCTCGTCGAAGGCGAGCGCATCCAGGCCGTAGGCACGTCCGTCGGCCACCCGCAGGGCGCGCAGGTGATCGACCTCGGCGACACCACGCTTCTCCCCGGGCTGATCGATGCGCACGTCCACCTGTTCCTGCATCCCGGCGCCGAGGACCTGCAGACCGTGGAAGAATCCGTGCCCTGGCGCACGATTCTGGCTGAGCAGGCCGCCAGGGCCGATCTCATGGCCGGCTACACCGCTGAGCGCGACATGGGCACCGAGGGCGCGGGCTCGGCCGATTCCGCCGTCCGCGACGCCATCAATGCCGGGCTGATTCCCGGCCCGCGCCTGCGCATCAGCGGCAATGCCATCGACATTCTCGGCGGCCACGAGGATGCCATCGATTTCAATCCCGCGCAGCACGTGCTCTCCAACGCCGACTACGCCAACACCGCGGACCAGATCGTCGCCGTCATGCGCGAGCAGCACAAGGAAGGGTCCAGCTTCGCCAAGGTCTACGAAACCGGCCCTGACCGCATGGTGCCCGCAGGCAGCGCGCCCTGCCTGGGCGACCCCGTCTGTGCGCAGATCGGGTTGGGCGAAGAGCCGGGCGATCCGGAATTCTGGCAGTTCCATACGCCCTACCAGTACACCGAGGCGCAGCTTGAAGCGGCCGTGGCCGAGGCTGCGCGGCTCGACACCAACGTGGGCGTGCATTGCCAGGGCGAGCCGGCCGCGCGCTTTGCCGTAGAGGCGGGCGTGGCGTCTATCGATCATGCCACGCAGCTCAGCGACGGGACCATGCAGTTGATGAAGCAGAAGCACATCCCCGCCGTCCCCACCTTCACCATCTTCGAATACTTCGCTGACCACGCGCCCACCCCGGCAGCGGCCGCGCGCGAGCACGCCATGCTCGACTACAAAATCCACGAATTCCGCCGCCAGGTCGCTGCGGGCGTGCCCATGGCCGTCGGCTCTGACGTCGGCCCGTTCCCGCACGGCACCCAGGCCCGCGAGTTCGAGCTCATGGTCAAATATGGAATGACGCCGCTCGCCGTGCTCCAGGCCGATTACCTCAACGGCGCGCGCATTCTCACCTGGCAAAATGAAATCGGCAGACTGAAAGCCGGCTACTACGCCGACATCATCGCCGTCCCCGGCAATCCGCTCGACGATATTAGCGTCATGGAGCACGTGCAGTTCGTGATGAAAAACGGCGAGGTTGTGCGGCCTTCGGGTCGCTGAACGGACGAATGGAAAGGCAGGCGGTCGGCCGCTCCAGACCAGGGGAAAGAGACGTCTCCGCCACGCTGCGGGTGTGCTGCGGACTCAGCGCAAACGTTGCCGCAGAGCGCGTTGCAGAGGATGTAGGGCAGAGCTATTCTTGCGACAGCGCCTTCCTGATTGCGCGATCGACCTCATTGATCGATCCCTGCCCATAGCCGACACTTTGATAGATGATCGTGCCCCGGCGATCGACGACATAGGTGCGGGGAATGCCGGCGGAGGCAAAGAGCGCGTATGTGCTTCGCTTAGGATCCCACCCCAGCGGGAAGGTAATACCAGGATGCGATCTCTGAAAGGCGAGGACGGTGTCCTTATCCTGCTCGCGGGCGATGGCAATGAATGCGAAGTCCGGCGAGGATTTGTATCTCTGCCAGATTTGCTCTTCCAGTTCCGGCATCTCGACCTGACAGGGGGCGCACCACGTAGCCCAGAAGTTGACCACGACCACCTTGCCGGCCTGGTCTGCAAGCGAGAAGGTGCCGCCGGAGGCCCCATCGACGTGAAAGCTGGGCATCTTGTCCCCGACCCGGGTGTGGGCGTCCTGGTCGATGGACTGAGCAAGGGCACCCATGGTGAAGAGCAGCAGGGCGAAATAGGCAGGGCGGGCGTACCGCGAATTCATGTATACCTTTATAACCGCTGACGTCGTTTCACGGCGGAAAATCTGCCTGCATCATCCCAGTCGCGCCCCAAACCCTGAAAAGCGCCGCCCGGAGCGTTAGCTTCCTGCAAACGACCCCCACCCTCGAATGACGACTTCCAACCGGCATGATATTGCTAGTTCATGCGCCTCGCTTCTCTGCTTCTTCTCGCATCCTCGGCCCTCGCCATCACAGCCCTGCCGTCAATGGCTCAGGACCCGCGCCTGCAAAGCGCCTACGAATTCAACGACGGCGGATGGACCTACGTGCATCTCCAGGGCACGCCGGAGCAGATCGGTTTTCAGCACGGCTCTCTGCTTGCCGCCCAGATCGAAGACAATGTGCATGTCTACCAGGTCGAAACGCTGCACAGCGAAAACCGCCCCTGGAGCTTTTTCCGCGATGCCGCGCAGAACATCCTCTGGCCGCACGTCGAACCCGAGTACCAGCAGGAGATGCAGGGCATCGCCGACGGCCTGCACGCGCAGGGCTCCAAGCTCGATCTCTGGGACGTGGTCGCGCTCAACGGCATCCTCGAGCTGCGTGACTACTACCTGCCGACGCTCAACGAAAAAGAGAAGAAACCGAATCCGCCGGATGCCGTGGCTCCCGGCCATTGCAGCGCCTTTATCGCCACCGGCTCGGCCACGCGCGACGGCAGGATCGTCATCGCCCACAGCAACTGGTCGTCGTACGCCGAAGGTGAGCGCTGGCGCATGGTCTTCGACATTGTCCCCGAGCATGGCCAGCACTTCCTCATGGACGGCCTGCCCGGCGTCATCACCAGCCAGGACGACTTCGGCGTGAATGCTGCAGGATTGATGATTACCGAAACCACGTTGCCCATGGCCAAAGGCTTCGACGTGAACGGCATTCCCGAGTTCGTCCGCTCGCGCAAAGCCATGCAGTACGCCACCTCGATCGACGAGTACGCGGCCATCATGCGCAAGGGCAACAATGGCGGCTACGCCAATTCCTGGCTCATCGGCGATCGCAAGACCGGCGAGATCGCCTATCTCGAGCTCGGCCTGCACCACACGCCGCTGCTCAGAAAAAAGGACGGCTATTTCGTCTCTTCCAACTTCGCGTCCAATCCGGATCTGATTCGCGATGACACGCCCGGCTTCAACCCCAACGATCCTGAGAGCTCGATGAACGCCCGCCATCTCCGCGCCGAGGAATTCATGCGCGCACACTATGGGCAACTGGATACGGAATTGGCCGAGGAATATCTCTCCGACCACTACGACACCTACGAGCGCAGGATCGACGCGGGCAAGCGCAGCCTGTGCGGCCACGAGGAAACATCGCCGGTCGGCGAAAAGGTCTGGGGCGACCCTCCCTTCGATCCTGCCGGCGCGGTGACCGGCAAAGTGATGGACTCCGACCTCGCGGC
>JASHTS010000006.1 GCA_030040425.1 Acidobacteriaceae bacterium
TCTCCGGCGGAAGGAACGTAGACGAAAGCGAGAAGAATTCCGGTGACGATCTGCAGGAAGAAGAGCGTGAAGGCGGCGCTGCCGAAGACGTACCACCAGCTCGCCGTGGAGCGCGGCACCGGATGCAGAGCCGCGTCTTTCACCGGACCTTCGAGCTGCAGGCGGCGCTCGAGCCAGTGATAAACGCGCGTGAAGGCGGTCTTCATCCGCGGCATGAGCGGTCTCCCCCGGCGGACTTGATCTGCACAAGATCGGGTTGGATTGGCTTCGGCGGTTCAAGGCAGGCGGTGTTCGCAAGCGTGGGCGTCTGCCCCGCATCGATGCGCAATTCACCGGAGACGACCTTCCAGTTGTAGGTGAAGAGGCCGCGCTCCGGCGGGCCCGAGGCACGCGAGCCGTCGGCATAGTAGACGCCGCCGTGGCAGGGACACATAAATAGCTGCGACTGCGGAAACCAGCGCACCGGGCAGCCCAGATGCGCGCAGTTGATGGCAAAGACCTGGAAGTCGCTTTCGCCGGTGCGGCGCACGTAGCAGGCCACGTTGTCGGTGGCCCCGTCCCAGGAGCGCATGAAGGGATTCTTGTAGAAGGCGAGGCGCGTCTGTCCCGCAGGAAATGCGCCGGCGGGGCCGAGCGAGACCCAGGAGTTGTAGCTCGCGTCCTTTCTCCACGGTCCCAGCAGGTAGCGCACGATGGGAACGGCGAGCACAATGCCGACAATGCCGTTGAGCGTGATCGACGCCTTGAAGAGGAACCAGCGGCGCGAGACAAGACGCGGATCGGTGGGGCGCGGATCTTCGCGGCTCGCGGGCAGGTTGGCCGTTTCGATGAGCGAGCCGGAGTCAGGCTTGTTCGGGTTGTCACTCTTTTCAACCAATGCTTCACCTCCCCGGCGCGCTTGATTTGGATGGGTTCGATGGGCGCGCCGCCGCTGCCGCCGGATTGCGCAGTGAATCCAGATAAGCAATCAGATCGTCGACCTCCTGCGCGGAGAGTGGAGCGGACTGCCCCAGATGCCGCCAGTCGGGCTGGCCGATGTCCGGACGTCCGGCGATGACGATGGTGCGCAGGGCCTGGTCGCCCACCAGGGCAAGATACTCGGGACTGGTGATCTGCTGGGGTGAAGGCGCATGGCAACCTGCGCAGCGCGCCTGATAGATTTGTTCTCCGTGCTGCGCACTGCCGGCCTGATTTTGCGCGTAGGGCGGAGGTGCAGCGCCGGCAAAGATATTGGGCCTGGACCAGGCGCGGCGCATGCCCGCAATCAGCGCATCGATCTGCGCATCGGTGAGCATACCGCCCGCAGACTGCGCGAAGGCCGGCATCTGCGTTCCCGGCATGCCGCTCGAAATCCACCTGCGCAGCGAAGCATCGTCGACCAGCGCCTGGTATTCGGGATTGGCAAGGTCGAGCGCCGGGCCGTTCTCGCCGCTGGCGCCATGGCAGCCGGCGCAGTTCTGGTTGTAGAGCGTGGTGAAGTCGGTGATCTGGTCCGGATTCAGCATGGGCTGGGGCGGATGGCCGGGCGCGGGCCGGCAGGCGGCGATGGTCGCGGTAAGGCCCGCGGCAAAACAAGCGAAAAGGAGCGCCGGCCGCATCAGCGATTCTCCTCGTCGTCCGGAGGGCCCGCATCGGGCCGGGTCCAGCCGAGGCCGGGAGCCTCGATGCCCAGGCGCGCAGCAAAGGGCATGGACTGGCCGGTGGGAATCTTGCCCTGGCGCGCGACCACGACGCCGGCGACCACGCCGTAAACGACTTGCGAGATGAGGAACCATCCCCATTGAATGCGCGCGTCGAGCGCGGGATTGATGACGCCCATGAAGGCGTGAAGAATGCCCGTCCACAGCACCGGCGCAAGAACGCCGCCCAGGATCACCGGATGGCGCGGCAGCATGGGCAGCATGGCGCCGTAGAGCAGGCCGACGAGCAGGCACGTGACGGAGTGGATGAGCGTGGCCACGAGAAGTCCCTGCCAGTGGAAGGCGGCGATATCCGCCGTGGAGGGATTGCTCCAGTGAGCTACGCCCGCGCCGCCGAGGAGATTGATCGGGTACCAGAGGCTGTGCTGGGCGATGAGCCCGTAAATCTCCGCGGGGACGATCATCGCAATTCCGCCGGCGATGCCGCCCTTGATGCCGCTGATTACCGGATAGGTTTCGAGAGGCAGGTGCGCGCGATGCCGGGTGCTGAGAATAATGCGATCGACGAGCTGACGCGACGAGGCGATGACGACAGGCTGCTCGACGACCTCCACTTCCTCGTGCTGCTCCACGGGAAGCACCTGGCGAAACCAGCCAATGCAGCCGGCGATCATGAACACCGCACCGAGCAGGCTGACGCCCGCGCTGGTGACCAGCCCGGCGGCCACGAGCGTAAAGCCGAAGGCGAGAACGATGGGCCACGCCGTGGGCGCCGGCAGATGGATGTGCGCGCCTCCGGTGTGTCCGCTTCCGGCGTGCTCCGCTCCGGGCTGTTGCATCTCCGCCATGCTGTTTATCTCCCCACGATGTAGACGACTGTAAAGACGACCACCCAGACGGCGTCGACGAAGTGCCAGTAGAGTGCGAAGACCTGAATGCGCTCGGCGTGGCGTTGATTCACGCGGCCGAGCAGCGTGAAGAGCATCACCAGCGAAAGGCCGATCATGCCCACGACCACATGCGTGGCGTGCAGGCCGACCAGAGAGTAAAAAGTTGTGCCGAAGAGATTGGTGCGGATGGTGAAGTGGCGATTGTAGATCAGATCGCGCCATTCGATGGCTGTGCCCAAGAGAAATTCGAGCCCAAGCAGCATGGTCAGCCCCCACCAGGTGGCAAAGCGGCGGATGAGGCCGCGGGCGATGGCGTACTCCGCCATAACGATCGTGAAGCTGCTCGAAAACAGGCAAATCGAGTTGAAGATGGGGATGTCGAGAATGCGCGGCGTGGGTCCGTAGGTGCTGCGGCCGATGTAGTAGATGTAAGCGACGACGAAGATGGTAAAGATGGCGCTCTCGCCCACGATGAGCGAAAACATGCCCACGCGTCCGCGGGAGGGCGGCTGCCAGGTCTCGTCGGCGAAGAGGGGCAAGGTGCTCATCGTTCGTATTTCCAGTCGGGATCGTGCGGGTGTTTGAGATCCCAGAGCGGGCGCCGGCTGCGCACCACCGGATCGATGGCAAAGTTGTAGGCGGGCGGCGGCGAAGGCGTGGACCACTCGAGCGTCCACGCATCCCAGGGATCGTTGCCGGCCGCCCTGCCGCGGACGTAGGAGTAGATCAGGTTCCAGGCGAAGAGGAGCACGGCGATGGCCTGCACAAAACCGCCCATCGAGATGATGAGATTGAGCGTATTCCAGCCGCGGTCGGGCTCGTAGGTGTAGATGGAGCGGGGCATGCCCAGCAGGCCGACGAAGTGCATGGTGTCGAAGGTAATGTGGAAACCGATAAGAAAAAGCCAGAAGTGCCACTTGCCCAGGGTCTCGCTCAGCATGCGGCCCGTGGCCTTGGGATACCAGTAATAGATGGCGGCGAAGATGTTGAAGACGATGGCGCCGACCAGAACATAGTGGAAGTGGGCGATGACAAAGTAGCTGTTGTGGAGCTGCCAGTCCCACGGCGCCACGGAGAGCATGATGCCGGTGAGGCCGGCGAGGAGAAACTGAAAGACAAACGCCGTACAGAAGAGCATGGGCGTGGCGAAGCGGATGCGCCCGCCCCACATGGTCGCGAGCCAGTTGAAGATCTTGATGCCCGTGGGAATGCCCACCATCATGGTGGAGAGAACGAAGAAGGTGTTACCCACTGAGGTCATGCCCACGGTAAACATGTGGTGCGCCCACACCGTGAGGCTGATAAAGCAGATGCCTACGGACGCTGCCACCATGGCCGGGTAACCGAAGATGGCCTTGCGCGAAAAGACGGGAATGACTTCGTTGGCGATAGCGAAGGCGGGCAGCACCAGCACGTAGACTTCCGGGTGACCGAAGATCCAGAAGAAGTGCATCCAGACGATGGGCGAGCCGCCGGCCTGGGCGTCGAAGAAGTGCCCGCCGAGATAACGGTCGATGAGCAGCATGATCTGGGCGGCGGTGAGCGGCGTAATGGTAACCAGAGTGAGCACGCTGACAATGAGCATCAGCCAGACGAAGAGAGGCATGCGCATGAGGGTCATGCCCTTGCAGCGCAGGGAAAACGTAGTCGCGATGATGTTGATGGCCGTGCCCAGGGTGCCGAATCCGCTGACGATCAGCGCCAGCGCCCAGTAGTCGGTGTTGTGACCGGGGGTGAAGGCCTTGGCGGTGAGCGGCGCGTAGGCCCACCAGCCTACGTCCGGAGCGTTGCCCATGCCGTAGAGGCCGAAGCCGCCGACGATGCTGAAGTAGAGCAGAAGGCCGCCGAAGGCCGTGAGCCAGAAGCTGAAGGCGTTCAGGCGCGGGAAGGCCATATCGCGCGCGCCGATCATCAGCGGCACAAGATAATTGGCAAAGCCGAAAAGAATCGGCATGCCGACGAGAAACACCATGGTGGTGCCGTGCATGGTGAAGAGCTCGTCGTAGACCTCGGGCGAGACGAAATGCATGTCCGGCCAGGCAAGCTGGATGCGGATCAGGATGGCTTCAGCGCCCGCGACGAGCAGGAAAAAGATCGCGTAGACGATATAGAGAAGGCCCAGTTTCTTGTGGTCGACCGTGACCACCCAGCTATGCATCCACTCGAGCCAGGGGACGCGCTGCGCCTCGGCCTCAGGGAGCGGTGCGGAAATGGGAAGGGTCTGGTCAGCCACGGTTCCGCTTTCAATGCAAAGTGAGCAGGTAGGCGACGATCTGGTCGATCTGCTTGTCGTCGAGCTGCATGGCCGGCATGAGCGCGCCGGGCTTGAAGGTGTTGGGATTTTGAATCCATGCATGCAGATTTTCGGGAGTGTTCAGGGCCGCGCCGGCAGCAATGGTGGCGCGGCTCATCAGGTGCGTCAGGTCCGGCCCGACGGTTCCCCGGGCCGCGGTGCCGGAGACGGTGTGGCAGTTCACGCAGGCCTCGGTCTCAAAAATTTGCCGGCCCTGCGCCACGGCGGCATCGTCGACCGCCGGCCGCTGCTGGTTTTGCACCCAGGCGGTGAACTGCTCCGGCGTATCGACATAGACGCGGATAAGCATCTTGGCATGCTCGACGCCGCAGAACTGCGCGCACTGGCCAAGATAAAGGCCGGTCCGCTGCGGATCCATCCACATTTCGTTGGGGTGGTTGGGAATCAGATCGGTCTTGCCGTTGAGTTGCGGTACCCAGAAGCTGTGATCCACGTCGGCCGAGAGCAGGCGCAGGTAGGTGGGTTCAGGGCGCTGATGGGTGCTCACGGGAATGTGCAGCTCGTTGGCGGTGACGATGCCCAGCTTGGGATAGCGAAACTCCCACCAGAACTGGTGGCCGATGACGGTGACGTCGAGGGCCGATTTCGGCTTGGGCGCATCCTGCACCGCAAAGATGATGCGCGCGGTGGTGAGGAAGAGCACCACGACGATGAGCACCGGAATGACGGTCCAGGCGAGCTCCACCTGCACGCTGCCGTAGACCTGGGCCGGCTCGTGCTCGCTCTCGCCGCGCGCGCGGTAGCGGATGATGACGTAGACCAGCAGGCCGGCGACGGAAAAGAAGATGGCGCCGGTGATGAGAAGCACGAACAGCGAGAGTCCGAAGATTTCATGCGCCGGGGTGGAGAGCGGCGCCAGCGTAGTGGGCGTGGTCTCAGGGTGCTGGGCGAAGACGGGGAGAGCGAGCGCCGGCAAAACGGAAAAGATAGAAGCCGTGAGCCGAAGGGATGAAAGACCGCCCGTTGGCTCCAGTGTCCTCAAATTCCACTCCAGGTTTTCCAGTGATGGCATCGACTGAGGTGTACGCCGGTGCAGGATCTCGCCTGCGGTCGATGCGTCAGGGCGCAACCACGCATTGCCAGCGCGCCAGTTCAGGGTTGGGATTGCCCGTCGGATACCGGCGGCTCCCAATGCATAAAAAAGGAGCGCCGATTTCTGGGTTGATTATAGCGCGCAGGATTTCAGGCAAAATCAAGAGACCGGTCGCGTTGTATCGCACTGTGACGCGCACCGGTACCGATTCGGTCGGCAGGACAGAGTTGGGCCGCGTCGCGTAGGAGATTTGCCGAATCGGGCCCTGAGAACGTCTTCTCCTGCGTCCGCGTCGCGGCTTCCCGGCGGAGGATGGCGGGGATCGGCCGCGGTGTCCGGCATCCCTCCGGGGAGGTTCCGCGAACGATGGGATTGGCTCTTTTCCCGCAGTTTCGCCTCTGGGCGTAGAATTAATGCCCCCCCGGGACAACCCCAGGCGAACAGATGGCATCTATTTTGTCGCTCCGTGTATCAACTGGCCTATTTCGGGGGATTTGTTTCTCGGCCATTCAATGGGCTTTTTATGTCGCTTCCAGGAGTGAAGGACTCTTTGCGAACAGCGCGACTCCGATCGCGTCCTTCCTGTACAGGCCCACGGCGGGCCGTTCAATCCCGGATAAGGGAAAGCTTTCACGCAGGAGTTTGCGAATATGGGAACCACCGTTGACGCGCCCTTTAGCGGGCAAAGCGGATCAGACTTCCCCTCGATGGGCGTGATGGAACACCCCGCGCCCGAATACCTGTCTGTCATTCTCGAATCCCTGCAAACCATGAAGAATGGCGACTTTAGCGTACGACTGCCTGCCACCTGGACGGGGCTGCCAGGCAAAATTGCCGACAACTTCAATGAAATTGTGATCGCCAACGAACAGATGGCCTCCGAGCTCAAGCGCGTGGGGCAGACGGTAGGCAAAGAGGGCAAGACGCGGGAGCGTATCCGCCTGGAGCATCGGCGCGGCGCCTGGGACGACATGGAAGTGTCCGTAAATACTCTGGTCGAAGATCTGCTGCGCCCGACGGCGGAAGTAACCCGCGCCATCGCCGCCGTAGCCCAGGGCAATCTTACGCAGACGGTCCGGCTGGACGTGGACGGAAGGCCGCTGGAAGGCGAGTTTCTGCGCTCGGCCAACATTGTGAACACCATGATTCAACAACTCGGCGTGTTTACCGCCGAAGTGACGCGCGTGGCGCGCGAAGTGGGCACGGACGGCAAGCTCGGCGGCCAGGCGGTGGTGCCGGGCGTGGCGGGAACGTGGAAGGACCTGACCGAATCAGTGAACTCGATGGCCTCAAACCTCACCGGGCAGGTGAGAAACATCGCCGAGGTAGCGACGGCCGTGGCCAGCGGCGACTTGAGCCGCAAGATTACGGTGGACGTGCGCGGCGAGATTCTGCAGCTCAAGGAAGCCATCAACACCATGGTGGACCAGCTGCGGTCGTTCGCTTCCGAAGTGACGCGCGTGGCGCGCGAGGTGGGCACGGATGGCAAGCTCGGCGGCCAGGCGGTGGTGCCGGGCGTGGCCGGAACCTGGAAGGACCTCACCGACTCAGTGAACGCCATGGCCGGCAACCTGACGGCGCAAGTGAGAAACATCGCCGAGGTGACCACGGCCGTGGCCCGCGGCGACCTGAGCCGCAAGATCACGGTGGATGTGAAGGGCGAGATTCTCGAGCTCAAAGACACCATCAACACCATGGTGGATCAGCTCAACGCCTTCGCCGGCGAAGTGACGCGCGTGGCGCGCGAAGTGGGCACCGAAGGCAAGCTCGGCGGCCAGGCCAACGTGCCCGGCGTGGCCGGAACCTGGAAGGATCTGACGGACAACGTGAACTTCATGGCCGGCAACCTCACCGGCCAGGTGCGCAACATTGCCGAGGTGGCGACGGCCATTGCGAATGGCGACCTTTCCCGCAAGATCACGGTGGACGTGCGCGGCGAAATCCTGCAGCTCAAGGAAACGCTGAACACCATGGTCGATCAGCTGAACCGGTTTGCCGGCGAAGTGACGCGCGTGGCCCGCGAAGTGGGCACGGAAGGACGGCTCGGCGGGCAGGCCAATGTGCCAGGCGTGGCAGGCACCTGGAAAGACCTCACCGAGTCAGTGAACTCGATGGCGTCGAACCTCACCGGCCAGGTGAGAAACATTGCCGAAGTGACGACGGCGGTGGCCCGCGGTGACTTGAGCCGCAAGATCACCGTAGACGTGAAGGGTGAAATCCTGGAGCTCAAGAACACCATCAACACCATGGTGGACCAGCTCAATGCGTTCGCCGGCGAAGTAACGCGCGTGGCCCGCGAGGTGGGCACGGACGGCAAGCTCGGCGGCCAGGCGCAGGTCTCGGGCGTGGCGGGAACCTGGAAAGACCTCACGGACAACGTGAACTTCATGGCCTCAAACCTCACGGGACAGGTAAGAAACATCGCCGAGGTGGCGACGGCCGTGGCCCGCGGCGACTTGAGCCGCAAGATCACCGTGGACGTGAAGGGCGAAATTCTCGAGCTCAAAGACACCATCAACACCATGGTGGATCAGCTCAACGCCTTTGCCGGCGAAGTGACGCGCGTGGCCCGCGAAGTGGGCACGGACGGCAAACTGGGCGGCCAGGCGATGGTGCCGGGCGTGGCGGGAACCTGGAAAGATCTCACCGACAACGTGAACTCCATGGCCTCAAACCTCACAGGACAGGTGAGAAACATTGCTGAGGTTTCGACGGCCATCGCCACCGGCGACCTTTCGAAGAAGATCACCGTGAACGTAAACGGCGAGATTCTCCAGCTCAAGGAAACCATCAACACCATGGTGGACCAGCTCAACCGGTTCGCCGGCGAAGTAACGCGCGTGGCCCGCGAAGTGGGCACGGAAGGGCGGCTGGGCGGACAGGCCAATGTGCCGGGCGTGGCCGGAACATGGAAGGACCTGACCGACTCGGTGAACTCCATGGCCTCGAACCTCACCGGCCAGGTGAGAAACATCGCCGAAGTGACCACGGCCGTGGCCCGCGGCGACTTGAGCCGCAAGATCACCGTGGACGTGAAGGGCGAAATCCTGGAGCTCAAGAACACCATCAACACCATGGTGGATCAGCTCAACGCCTTCGCCGGCGAAGTGACGCGCGTGGCCCGCGAAGTGGGCACGGACGGCAAACTCGGCGGCCAGGCCATGGTGCCGGGAGTGGCGGGAACGTGGAAGGATTTGACCGATTCGGTCAATTTCATGGCCGGCAACCTGACGGCGCAGGTGAGAAACATCGCCGAGGTGGCGACGGCCATCGCCAATGGAGATTTGTCGCGCAAGATCACGGTGGATGTGCGCGGCGAAATCCTGCAGCTCAAGGAAACGCTGAACACCATGGTCGAGCAGCTGCGCTCGTTCGCGGCGGAAGTGACGCGCGTGGCCCGCGAAGTGGGCTCGGAAGGGCGGCTCGGCGGCCAGGCCAACGTGCCGGGTGTCGCAGGCACGTGGAAGGATCTTACCGACTCAGTGAATGCCATGGCCGGCAACTTGACGGCACAGGTGAGAAACATTGCCGAGGTCACCACGGCCGTGGCCCGCGGCGACCTGAGCCGCAAGATCACGGTGGACGTGAAGGGCGAAATTCTCGAGCTCAAAGACACCATCAACACCATGGTGGACCAGCTCAACGCATTCGCGGCCGAAGTGACGCGCGTGGGCCGCGAAGTGGGCACCGAAGGCAAGCTCGGCGGCCAGGCCAACGTGCCCGGCGTGGCCGGCATCTGGAAAGATCTCACCGACAACGTCAACGTGATGGCGGCCAACCTTACCGAGCAGGTGCGCGGCATTGTGAAGGTGGTGACCGCGGTGGCCAACGGCGCGCTCACCCAGAAGCTGACCGTGAACGCCAAGGGCGAGGTAGGCGCGCTCGCCGAAACCATCAACAACATGACCGATACGCTGGCCACATTTGCCGACCAGGTGACCACGGTGGCTCGCGAAGTGGGCGTCGAAGGCCGTTTGGGCGGCCAAGCCAATGTGCCCGGCGCAGCGGGAACGTGGAAGGACCTGACCGGCAACGTGAACCTGCTGGCCGCCAACCTCACCAACCAGGTGCGCGCCATCGCCGAAGTGGCCACGGCCGTGACCAAGGGCGACCTGACGCGGTCGATTCAGGTGGAAGCCAGCGGCGAAGTGGCCGAGCTCAAGGACAACATCAATACCATGATCGACAACCTGCGCCTGACCACGGACCGCAACACCGAGCAGGACTGGCTGAAGACCAACCTGGCGCGGTTCACGGGCATGCTGCAGGGGCAGCGCGATCTGGGCACTGTGGGCCGCATGCTGCTGAGCGAGCTGGCGCCGCTGGTGAACGCACAGCAGGGCGTGATCTACCAGATGGGCAGCGAACCCTCGGTGAGCGGCGACGGAATGCTGGTCCTGCTCTCCACCTTTGCCGATACCCCGGAGGGCAGCTTTGCCGAGGTGAGGATCGGCGAAGGTCTGATCGGCCAGTGCGCCGCAGAAAAGCGGCGCATGCTGATCACGGAGATGCCGAAGGGAACGGCGCCGATTCGTTCGGGACTGTTCAAGGCGAAGCCCAAAAACGTGATCGTGCTCCCTGTCCTGTTCGAGGATCGCGTGAAGGCGGTCATCGAGCTGGCCAGCCTGAGCGCCTTCACGGCGTCGCATCTCGCCTTCCTCGAGCAGCTCACGGCCTCGATCGGTATCGTGCTCAATTCCATTGAGGCCACCATGCAGACCGAGGGCCTGCTGAAGCAGTCGCAGCAACTGGCCACCGAGCTGCAAACGCAGCAGAAGGAGCTGCAGCAGACCAACGAGCAACTGGCACAGAAGGCGCAGCAGCTTGCCGAGCAGAACTACGAAGTGGAGCGCAAGAACCAGGAGATCGAGCAGGCGCGGCGCGCGCTCGAAGAGAAGGCGCGCGAGCTGGCGCTGACCTCGAAGTACAAATCGGAGTTCCTGGCCAACATGTCGCACGAGCTGCGCACGCCGCTCAACAGCATTCTTGTGCTGGGCCAGCAGCTGGCGGAAAACCCCGACGGCAGCCTGTCGGCGAAGCAGGTGGAGTTCGCGCGCACCATTCACGGCGCCGGCACCGACCTGTTGAACCTGATCTCCGACATTCTCGACCTCTCGAAGATCGAGTCGGGCACGGTTTCCGTGGAGGCCGAGGAGATCTTCTTCGGCACGCTGCTCGATACGGTTTCACGGCCCTTCCGGCACGAGGCGGAAAACCGCAAGCTGCAGTTCGAGGTGACGGGCGATCCGCGTCTGGGCCGCAGCCTGGTCACGGACTCGAAGCGCCTGCAGCAGGTGCTCAAGAACCTGCTCTCGAACGCCTTCAAGTTCACCGAGCAGGGCAGCGTGCGGCTCAAGGTGTCGTCTGCCTCGAGCGGCTGGAGCGCCGACCACCCCATTCTGAGCGGCGCGGGATCGGTAGTTGCCTTCGAGGTGACCGATACCGGCATCGGCATTCCGCCGGAGAAGCAACGCATCATCTTCGAGGCCTTTCAGCAGGCTGACGCGGGCACGAGCCGCAAATTCGGAGGAACGGGCCTGGGCCTTGCCATCAGCCGCGAGCTGGCCAGCCTGCTCGGCGGCGAGATTCAGCTCAAGAGCGCGCCCGGCCAGGGCAGCACCTTTACCCTCTACCTGCCGCAGACCTATGTGGGTCCGGCGGTGGCCAGCCTGGCCAAATCGGAAAGAAGCGGCACGCCGGCGGCCAGTCCCGCATTTCTGACCGCAACGGCGGTCGTCGAGCAGGAGTCGCGCATCGACGACGACCGCGCGAACCTGGTCGAAGGCGATGCGACTCTGCTCATCGTCGAGGACGACTCGCATTACGCGCGCGTGCTGCGCGATCTCTCGCGCGACAAGGGATTCAAGGTGCTGATCGCCGGCACCGGAACCGACGCGCTGATGCTGGCGCGCGAGTTCAGCCCCACGGCCATCTCGCTGGACGTGTTCCTGCCCGACATGCTCGGCTGGACGGTCTTGAATCATCTGAAGCAGGATGCGCGGACGCGCCACATTCCGGTGCAGATGCTCACGCTCGACGAAGACCGGCACCACGGGCTTTCGCGGGGAGCGTTTGCTTTCGTCACCAAGCCTTCGTCGCGGGAGGACCTGGAAGCAGCGCTGACGCGCATCCACGCCTACGCGCAGCCGCGGCGCAAGCGGCTGCTGGTGGTCGAAGACAACCCCGCCGAGCAGCTCAGCACCCGCGAACTGCTGGGACACAAGGACATCGATATCGACATCGCCGATTCCGGCACGTCGGCCTTGAATGCCCTCGAGGACAGCAGCTACGATTGCGTGGTGCTGGACCTGCGCCTACCCGATATGTCGGGATTCGAGGTGCTGGAGCGGCTGCGCGACACGCCCAAGCTGAAAGACCTGCCGGTGGTGGTCTTCACCGGCCGCGAGCTGACCCCGGAAGAAGACGCGCAACTGCACACGCTGGCGCGCAGCGTGGTGGTGAAAGACGTGGAGTCGCCGGAGCGGCTGCTGGATGAGACGGCGCTGTTTCTGCACCGCGTGATTGCCGACCTGCCCGAGGAAAAGCAGCGCATGCTGCAGAGGCTGCACGAGTCAGACGAAGCGCTGACCGGGCGCAAGGTGCTCATCGTCGACGACGACGTGCGCAACATCTTCGCGCTGAGCAGCGTGCTGGAGCGGCGCGGCATGACGGTGCTTTCGGCGGGCACGGGGCGGGAGGCGATCGAGACCATTGAGACCACGCCCGATCTGGCCATCGTGCTGATGGACATCATGATGCCGGAGATGGATGGATACGAGACCATGCAGGTGATCCGGCAAAACCCGGCCATGCGGCGGCTGCCGATTGTGGCCCTCACCGCCAAGGCGATGAAAGGCGACCGCGAGCGGTGTCTGGAAGCGGGCGCGTCGGAGTATCTGGCCAAGCCCGTGAACACGGAGCAGTTGCTCTCGGCATTGCGCATGTGGCTGCACCGCTAGATGGATTACTAGGGACCCCAAGGAGACTCTTGGATGACAGCGGACGACAAGGTCAACATTCTGATGGTGGACGACCAGCCGGCGAAGCTCCTCAGCTATGAGGTGATTCTTGCCCAGCTGGGCGAAAACCTGATGAAGGCGACGTCCGCCAGCGAAGCGTTGAACCTCCTGCTGAAGAACGACGTGGCCGTGGTGCTGATGGACGTGAGCATGCCCGAGGTGGACGGCTTCGAGCTGGCTGACGTGATCCGGCAGCATCCGCGCTTCCAGAAGACGGCGATCATCTTCATCTCCGGCGTGCACCTGTCGGATTCGGACCGGATCCAGGGCTATCGCAGCGGCGCGGTGGATTACATCTCCGTGCCGGTGATACCCGAGGTGCTGCGCGCCAAGGTATCGGTCTTCGTCGAACTTTACCGCAAGACGCGCATGCTCGAAGCCCTGAACCGCGAGCTGGAGCAGCGCGTTGCCGAGCGCACCGATGAGCTGAGGAAGAGTGAGGCGCAGTTTCGCGTGCGCGCCGAGCTGCTCGAGATCGCCTCCGAGGCGATCATGGTGCGCGACCAGGAAGACCTGATCCAGTTCTGGAACGCGGGCGCCGAGAATCTCTACGGATGGCGGCGCGATGAGGTCATGGGGCACAACATTCATCACCTGCTGCACACGGTTTTTCCGGTTCCGCGCGAGGAGATCATGAGGCAGCTGAGCGAGCATGGCTCCTGGCAGGGCAATCTGGTTCAGAAGACCAAGGATGGAACCGAGCTGGTGATTGCATGCCGCAAGACGGTAAACGAAGAGAACAACGCCGTTCTCGAGGTTGGCCGCGATATTACCGCCGAGCTGCGCGCCGAAGAGGCGTTGCGCGAGACGGAGAAGCTGGCAGCCATGGGCCGTGTGGCCGGCATCATCGCGCATGAAGTCAACAATCCGCTGGCGGCGATCACGAATATCTTTTACCTGCTGCGCAACCATCCTTCGCTCGACGATGAAGCGCGCCGCTGCGCCGATCTTGCTGAGCAGGAATTGCAGCGCGTGAGCCATATCACGCGGCAGACTCTGAGCTTTTACCGCGAATCGAAGCAGCCGATCACGGTGGTGGTTCCCGAGCTGCTCGACGAGGTGCTGGCGCTCCAGGAAAGAACGCTGCAGAGCAGCCACATCGCGCTGCGCAAGCGCTATCTTGCCACGTGCACCGTGCAGGGATTTCCAGTGGAGCTGCGCCAGGTGTTTATGAACCTGATCGGCAACGCTATCCAGGCCATGCCGGAGGGGGGCGTGCTGGGGGTGGATGTGCGCGAGTCTACGGATTGGACCCGGCAGGTGCGCGGCACCGCCATTTCGATCGTGGACACGGGCGCCGGCATCCGGCCCGAGGATCTGCGCCGGCTGTTTCAGCCCTTCTTCAGCACCAAAGCGGCCAAAGGCACGGGCCTTGGATTGTGGATCAGCAAAGGCATCATCCAGAAGTACGACGGCCGCATCACCTGCCGCAGCCTTCGTCGCGGCTCGCAATGCGCCACCTGCTTCAGAATCTTTCTGCCCGTGAGTGGACCGGTGAGTGCTTCTGCCGGACCGATCGGCGAATCGAACGGCCTGGAGAGAGAGGCGCCACGGGAATCGCAGCGGGAGTCGCAGCCGGTCAGCCGGGGCCGCAACATGCTCCAGGCGATCGGCTGAGTCAGGCTGCCAGGCGACGGTCCGGACCGGCCGGGCTCTCTTCATTTCATTTCGCGCAATCGATGGCTTTCGCGGCTCCGGGCGGTACGGCGGAGCGGCACATGAGGCAAACTTCTCCCCGCCGGCTGGGCATCCAATGAATACCTGTGAGCGGCGCCGCCGGCGATCTCGCACCGCCACTCGGGAGGATGCGATGGCCGATCGTCCATTCTGGTCCGGACAGTTGAAGATTTCGCTCGTCTCTTTCGGCATCCAGCTCTATCCCGCGGTGAATCCCCGCTCCGGGGTTACGTTTCACCAGATCGACCGGGCAACGGGCCAGCGGATACGCCATCGCAACGTGACCTCGGACGAGGAGCCGGTGGAAAACGCCGAAATCGTGAAGGGGTACGAGTACAGCAAGGGAAAATACGTCGTCATCGAGCCGGAGGAGATTCGCAGGCTTCGCGTTCCCACGCGCAGCGTCATCGAGGTGCAGCATTTCGTCGCCATCGAGGAGCTGCCGCCGGCGCTGTTTGAGAAACCCTACTTCGTCGTGCCCGATCCGCGCGAATCGCCGGACGCGTTCGCGGTGGTCCGCAAGGCCATGGCGCAGGCAGGCAAAGTTGGGCTGGGCGAGATCGCCTTTGGCGGTCGCGAGCACCTGGTGGCCATCGCCGCGCCGCAGAAAGAAAAAGAACGCGGGCTGATGGCCTACACGCTGCGCTACGATGAAGAGCTGCGCAAGGCCGAAGATTACTTTTCGCAGATTGCGGCCGCCAGCGTGGACAAGAAGCAGCTGGCGATGGCCAGCGACCTGATCAAGGCCTACACGGGACCGTTCCAGCCTGAAGACTTCAAGGACGATTACGAGGCGGCGCTGCGCAGCCTGGTTGAGGCCAAGGAGAAAGAGATGCCGTTGCCGCTCGAAGAAGAAACACCGCGGACGGCCAAGGTGGTTGGCCTGATGGACGCGCTGCGCCAGAGCCTGCGCGAGGCGCGTGCGCCCCAGAGCGCGCGCAAAAAGCCGCCGCGCTCTGAAAAAACTCCAGCCGCAGCGAAAAAAGGACCGGTGCTGGTGAAACCGAACCGCCGCAAACACCGGGCTGCCTGATGAAGGCGCGCGCACAATCGAAATCGAGGGCTGCGCAGACCGTGAGCCGGCAGCTCGAGCGATATCGCGACATGCGTGATTTTCAAGCCACGCCGGAGCCGCGCGGAGACGGGCGCGCGCGCAAATCCGCGCACCTGCCCTTTGTGGTGCAAAAACACGCGGCATCGCGCTTGCATTACGATTTCCGCCTGGGATGGCGCGGCGTGCTCAAGAGCTGGGCGGTTGCCAAGGGCCCCAGTTACTTTCCGGGCGACAAGCGCCTCGCGGTGCAGGTGGAAGATCATCCCATGGAGTACGGCGGGTTCGAAGGGACCATTCCGAAAGGCCAGTACGGCGGCGGAACGGTGATGGTGTGGGATTTTGGCGAGTGGACGCCGCTCGACAATATGGATCGCGGGCTCGAAGAGGGCCATTTCAAGTTCGAGCTGCGCGGGAAAAAACTCAAAGGCCGCTGGACGCTGGTGCGCATGCACACGAGCTACGGTGACCGCAGCAAGCCGAACTGGCTGCTGATCAAGGAGCGGGACGAGTTTGCACGCGGCGCGTCGGACGAGCCCATCACGGAAGAAGCGCCCGACAGCGCGATGACCAAGCGCGATCTCGAACAGATCGCCGCAAATGCTGATCACGTGTGGAATTCGAGAAACGGTCTGCAGAACGGCGATGAGGCCAGCCCGGCAAAGAGCGCGCAGGCAACGAGCTCGGGAAACAAGAAAGAAAAGAAGCCGGCGAACAACAGCCGCATGGAAAAGAAGGAGCGGATCGATCGCACCCGCGCGGGCCCGCGTGAGCGCTTTCCTGGATTCATCGCGCCGGAACTGGCTCTGGCCGCTGCGGACGCGCCGAGGGGAAGTGGATGGGCGCACGAGCTGAAGCTCGATGGCTACCGCATCCAGATGCACATTCGTGCGCGCGGGTCGAAACCTTCGCGTTCGCAGAGCCGGAGACGCGAAGCTACCCTGCTCACGCGCAAAGGCCTGGACTGGACGGCGCGCATGCCCGCTATCGCTCACGCGGGGGAGATGCTGCCCGTTGACGATGCCATTTTGGATGGCGAAGTGGTGGCGCTGAACGAAAAAGGCATTGCGAGCTTTGCCGAGCTGCAGGCCGCATTCTCCGAGGGCAAGGAGCGATATCTCGTTTATTTCGCCTTCGACCTCCTGCACCTGAACGGGCGCAACACCCGCGAGCTTCCCCTGCTTGAACGCAAGGATCTGCTTGCACGCGTGCTCAAGCGCGCCCGCGCTGACCATCCCATTCGCCTGAGCGAGCATTTCCTCGAAGACGGGTCGAAGGTCTTCGCGCATGCGTGCCGGCTGGGAGCGGAAGGCATTGTGTCGAAGTTTGCCGAGTCCAGGTACAGGCCGGGGCGCGGAGGCGCGTGGCTCAAGGTCAAATGCATACAGGAGCAGGAGCTGGTAATCGGCGGGTACACGCTTCCCTCGAAGGGCGAGCACGGCATAGGCGCGCTGCTGCTCGGCTATTATGAAGGCGGCAAGCTGTGTTATGCGGGCCGCTCAGGCACGGGATTCACGGAGAAGATGCGCCGCTCGCTGCGCGCGCAGCTCGATGGGCTCGCCCAGAGGGCAACGCCGTTCACTGCGCTGCCGGCCGGCGCAGCAAGCGGAGCGCGCTGGGTAAAGCCGGAACTGGTGGCGCAGATTGCCTTTGCCAACTGGACGCGCGACCGGCTGATGCGCCAGACGTCGTTCAAGGGCCTGCGCGAAGATAAACCCGCAAGCGAGGTGGTATTCGAAATGCCCGCTTCCGCTCAGGCAGCGAAAAAAAGAGTGAACGAAGGCGCAGGAGGGGAGCGCGACGTTCCGCGAAAAAGCGCGAAGACAGGAAAGACCGCGATGCCGGCGGCATACAGCATCACCCATCCGGACAAGGTGCTCGACCGCGAAAGCGGGCTGACGAAGCAGGCTCTTGCGGAATATTACTTTGCGGTTTCGGAGCGCATGCTGCCGCACGTGGCCGACCGTCCCTTGAGCGTAGTGCGCTGTCCTGAAGGCACCGACAAACCCTGTTTCTTTCAAAAGCACGTGGGCCGCGGCCTGCCGCCGGGCATCGGCAGCATTGCCGTGCCCAACCGAAAGACGGGGAAGGAGGAGGAATTTCTCACGCTGCACTCCGCCGAGGGGCTGACCGGCCTGGCGCAGATGGGCGTGCTCGAGGTGCATCCGTGGGGCGCGCGCAACGAAGCGCTCGACCGGCCGGACCGCATCGTCTTCGATCTCGATCCGGATGCGGCAGTTCCCTTTTCTGTCCTGGCCGAGACTGCGCGCACGCTGCGCCGGCGGCTTGAGAGCCTCAAGCTCGATTCTTTCCTGAAGAGCACTGGGGGCAAAGGCCTTCACGTGGTAGTGCCCATCGAGCCGGAACACGAGTGGAGCACGATCAAGAATTTTGCGCATGCGCTGGTGCTGGAAATGGAAGCGCGGCAGCCGGAGCTTTACATCACCAAGGCGTCGAAAACGGAACGCAGGAATCGCATTTTTCTCGATTACCTGCGCAATGACCGGGAGGCGACGGCCGTGGCGCCATTTTCTCCGCGCGCGCGCAGCGGCGGACCGGTGGCGATGACTCTCCAATGGAGCGAGCTGAAAACGGGAAGGATTCCGGTGTTTCGTGTGGCCGATTTTGCCGATTGGCGCCCACGCCTGGCCCGCGACCCGTGGAAGGAAATGCCCAAACTGAAGCAGCGCCTGAACGCCGAGGCGCTGCGCGCCGCAGAGGCCGCAACGCGACGGCGTTAAGCGATCCGCCTGCGCTCCTCTGCTTCCCTGCGTTCTTCTTCCTTGAGCGCCTTCTCCACCTGGATGGAGAGCAATTTGCGCGCCTTTTCGAGCTTCTTGCGCCGCGATGGGCTCAGTTGGCGGCTGGAGCGGGTGATGTAAAACGTGAGCACGCGCATGCCCGTGGCAGGTCCCTGGGGAGAAACCTCCCTGGAGGCAAGCGATTCAGCGATTTTTTCCGGGTCCATGGCAAACAGCCCGGCCGGCATGTGCACAATATCTTCCTTCAAGGTCATTCCCTCCCACTCGCCCGGCCCTCGCGCCCGCTGCAGCCTTGTCGAACTCCAATGCCACCTTGGCGAGGCCATTCATCCCGGGCTTGTCCAGTTCCCTGCCTTGAGCCGAATCCACGCGAACCCGGCAGGCCGATTGCGCGCGTGCAGCGGTGCTCTCCCAGGCGGTCACACTTTCGGGGGCCCGGCTCAAATGATTGAATATTCCACCCACCCGGCTGCCTCGAAGGGAGGCGAGCCCTTGCGGTCGAGATCTTGCGGTCCAGCGGGCAGACTCGTGCGCCGCGCGTGCTGCGCTCATACCTCAAGCTTGCGGTTGACTGCGGGGCTGCGGCGCGTCCTTAGCTACCCGATGTCTTTGTGATGCCTGCATCTGCGCGGCCAGTTGCTCGCCGCTTGCACGCTGCGTTCCGTTCCGAGCCAGCCCCCTCCGCAGCCTCAGCGTGCCGGCGTCAACCCAGCTCGAACGCCTCGTGATTGACGCCTTCGGAAAGACAGCTAAGCTCTCCGTCGGATCGGGCTTTCTCATGCAAGTTGCGGTCGAGCGTCTCGGCCTCGCCGGTGAGCTCGAGCAGTTGCGCGTAGCTGCGCAAAGCACCGTAGACCGCGATCTGATAATGGTTCACGCGCTGCGCAGCCGAGATCGCTGCGAAGATCCCGAAGAGACGCCACGGGAGACGTCGCGGGCGAGTTCGTGCGCTCGCCCGCCCCGTCCTCAGGCCGCGCGACGGCCGTGCATGGGAAACTTTTCTGCGATCTCCGTGAGCTTCTTGTCGGCGGCCTTCTCTTCATTGAGCGTGGCCTCCAGAAGCTGCGCGATTCGCGCCTGCCCAAGCCGTTCGGCATACGAACGCACGGAGCCGTAGCCGGCCATTTCGTAGTGCTCGACACGCTGCGCGGCGGAGATGATTCCCACGTCGCGCACATCGCCCTCCTTGGTCTCGTGTAATACCTCCTCGCCCTCGCTGAGCACGCCTTTCATGCCGTCGCACGTCTTGCCTTTCGGGCTCTCGCCTAGAATTTCGAACACCTGTTCGAGCCGTTGCACGTGTCCTTCGGTTTCCTTCAAGTGGTGCTCAAAGGCGCTGCGCAATTCGTTGGAAGTGGCAGCCTTCACCAATTTCGGGAGAGCTTTGGTGATCTGCGTTTCCGCGGAATACAGGTCCTTCAGCTCTTCTACAAACAGTTTCTCGATGCTATCAACGCTCATCGTGCTCCTCCGTATTGGGTTTGCTTTCTTTTGGCTGTGATGCCGCCCCATTTGCGCTTGTTGCTCCCCTTGCCGGGTGGAAAACCGCAGCGAAGTTTACGGTATGGAAGCGGAATATGTGAGTTGATCTCGCTCGTGCGGGACGACGTGCGCGCTTGGCGAGTTGCGCTCTGCGGCGAGGCGATGGCGCGGCAAAAAAATGCGCACAAGTGCGCCTTCGCGCGCAGCGCCGTCGGTTCCTTGTGTGTGCCGAGGCTCACGGCTGCGCGCCGCAGAGCCGCGAGGAGTGGAGCTTCGATTTGAGGGAATCGACCCCGGTTTCGAGGGCAGGCTTCGATTGCGGGTTCTCGATCGCAGGCTATCGATTTCGGCCCGTTGAGCCAGCCGCACGGCCGTTCCCGGCATCTAAACAGCCATAACCATTGGGCGAGGACTGCCTACCTGACCGTCAACCCTCCCGCGTGGCCGTGCGGAACTCCAAGGGATTGCCCGAGTGCAGATGAAATTTCTCTCTCTCCTGCTGTGTGCAGTGCTTGGAGCCGCCTGCGGATGCCTTGTTGCGCGCGCTCAGAATGCAGGCGGAGAGCCCGCATCCATTACGCCGGATTTTGCTGTGGACGAAAACACCGGCGTGGGGTCAACGTATGTGCCCGTGGACAGCTGGATGTATTCCGCGCTCGATCGCCTGCATGCGCTTGGTTATGTGGATACGGCTTACCTTGGCCTGCGGCCCTGGACCCGGCTGGGCATGTCCCACATGCTGGAGCGGAGCGCGGCACGAATCGAGTCGGACTCGGGCGACAACGAAGCGCGGGCCATCTACTCGGCGCTGATGCGTGAATTGCAGCCCGACATCGATCGCGCTGCGGGCCCGCAGCGTCTCCACTCGGAACTGGACAGCGTTTACCTCATTTTCCGCGGCATTGAAGGAACGCCGCTGCGCGACAGTTTTCATCTGGGCCAGAGCCTGGTGGACGATTACGCGCGGCCTTATGAGAGCGGGTTCAACAACTACTCGGGCTTGAGCGGTCGCGTCGAAGCCGGGCGCTTCTCGTTCTACTTTCGCGGCGAAATCCAACATTCTCCTTCGGCGCCGGGTTATTCGCCGGCGCTCGCCAGCTATCTTGCAGACACGCTCGACCTGGTGCCGCTGGTTGAGGATCCGGTGCAGGACACAATTCCCGAAGGCCCGATTGCGGAGACCAACGATGCGCGCGTGATGGAAGCCACGCTGTCGTACCATCTGCTCGGGCACGAGCTCTCTCTGGGCAAAAGCGATCACTGGCTGGGACCGGACAGAGGCGCGGCCATGCTGTGGAGCAACAACGCCGAGGATATCTACGACTTCGAGATCGACCGCGTGGAGCCGCTGCGTGTGCCGCTGCTTTCGCGGCTCATCGGCCCGGTGCGCTACGACTTCTTTGTCGGAAGCCTGAAGGGGCACACCTATCCCAACGATCCCTGGGTGCACATGGAAAAAATCAGCTTCAAGCCCACCCGCAATCTGGAATTCGGATTCGACCGGCTGACGATCTGGGGCGGCAAAGGGCATGAGCCGGTGACGCTGCGCACGTTTCTGCACAGCTTCTTCAGCTTTCAGAACGTGACGCCGGCGGTCAAGTATTCAACCAAGGATCCCGGCGCGCGTTTCGGCACGTTCGATTTCAATTACCGGCTGCCTTTTCTCCGGCGCTGGGTCACCCTGTACACCGATTCGCTGGTGCATGACGACGTGAGCCCGGTGAGCGCGCCGCGGCGTTCGGGGGTGCATCCGGGGCTCTACCTGGCGCGTTTCCCCGGGCTTGAGCATTTCGATCTCCGTGTGGAAGGCGCGAGCACCGACACACCCAGCGCTTCCATTCAGTCGGGGCAGTTTCTCTATTGGGAGGACGTGCAGCGGCAGGGCCCCACGAACAAGGGCTTCCTGGTGGGCGACTGGGTGGGAAGGCAAGGCAAAGGCGGAGAGGCGTGGCTCACCTATCATCTTTCTCCGCGCGAGGAGCTGCAGTTCGAGTATCGCAGGGCCAAGGCGGCTCCGGCGTTCATCCCCGGCGGAACAACGCAAAATGACTATGCGGTCGAAGCGCGCAAGCGCGTGCTCGGCACGCTCGAGATCCGCGCCCGCGTGCAATACGAGGGCTGGAAGGCTCCGATTTACATGACCGGCCCGCAGAGCGACACAAATGCGGAGCTCGAAATCACCTGGCTTCCGCATGCGCCGCGATAGCCAATTCCACGCTGTTCCGGCGAGCAACCGGAGAGGTGTTTCAGCGCATCAACATCATTGTTGTCTTCGACGATTTCTGTTTTCGCGATTCGATATTGAAGCGAAGGCGTGGCGCGGTGCGCGAGAGGCCGAATGACGCCGCCGGACGGTTGCGTTTTCTTGATTGCATGGCTTGCGAATCGAGCGGAATTGATGGCCCTACGGCGACGGCCTATCGCGCCTAGCGCTCCAGGTATGTTCGAAAATCGGCAAGAACCGGGGAGATGGCATAGCTCCGGCCGGCGCGCGCGCGGTGCCGGCCGGCTCGCGTTTGCAATCCCGGTTCTCTCGCTCGCCCTGGCTCTGCACGCGCAAATGCCGGCACAGGACGAAGACCAAACGCAGATCCCCGTGCAGGGAGCCTCTCAAAATGGGATGGGCAGCCCCACTGCTTCCGATTGCTCCGACCCCATCATGGCGTCGACTCCGGAGTGCGCGGGGCAGATGCAGGGCATGGGCGACGGCGGTTTGAATCCGCAGGCGGAATCGGGCGCAGGGATGGGCGCAAGCTCGTCCAATCTGGGCTTTCCCCTGCCCAACGCCGCGGAGAATTACACCGACGTGGAGCAGCTCGAAGCGCAACGTGGCGCGCAGAACCGAAACGGCCAGGGATTGCTGGAGCCGCTGACAGAGTTCCAGAAATTCGTGGCCTCCACCACGGGACAGATTCTGCCCATTTACGGCGCCAACCTTTTTCGCCGCGTGCCTTCCACCTTTGCGCCGTTGAATCAAACGCCCGTGCCGCCCGAATATGTGATCGGATCCGGCGATGAATTGCGCATCCGCATCTGGGGCCAGGTGAACACGCAGTTGAACGTGACCGTGGACAGGGCCGGCGATATTTATCTTCCGCAGGTCGGCGCGGTCCACGTAGCGGGCATTCCCTTCTCCGCGCTTGAGGATCACCTGCGCGAGGCGATCAAGCCCGTGTACCGCAACTTTCAACTCACGGCCGACCTGGGACAGACGCGCGCCATCCAGGTATACGTGACCGGCGCGGCGCGGCGGCCCGGCGTCTATACGGTCAGCTCGCTGAGCACCCTCGTCGATGCCATCTTCTCGAGCGGCGGCCCTTCCGTGGACGGCTCGCTCCGTCACATCGAACTGCGCCGCAACGCACAGGTGGTTACGGTCTTCGATCTCTACGATCTGCTGATCCGCGGTGACAAATCGAAGGATGCGAAGCTGATGGACGGCGACGTGATCTTCATCCCTCCCGTGGGGCCGCAGGCCGCGCTTACCGGGAGCGTGCAGAATGCCGCCATCTACGAGCTGCGCCCCGAAGAGACGCTGGGCGATCTGATCAAGGACGCCGGCGGCACCTCCGCGGTAGCCGCGGAGACGCGCATCTCGATTGAGCGCATCGACGCGCACCGCGACCGCCATGCCATGGAGGTTGCCTACGACCAGCAGGGGCTTGCGCTGCCGCTCGCCGACGGCGACCTGATCCGCGTGCTCTCGATCACGCCGTCTTATTTCAAGACGGTCACTCTGCGCGGAAACACCGCCAACCCCGGCCGATTCGCATGGCACCAGGGGATGCGCATCAGCGAGCTGATTCCCGACAAGGAGTCGCTGCTCACGCGCAACTACTGGTGGAAGCGCGCGCAACTTGGCTTGCCGGCGCCGGAGTTCGAGCCCATGGAGGAGCTTTCGCGGCTGCGGCAGCCCGCGGAAGGCCGCGCCACGGAGGTTGCGCTTTCGCCGCAACAGGTGCAGAACGAGACCAGCGCGGCGCAAATGGAAGCCAGCCAGCTCCCCGCGCAGCGCGGCGCGATAAACGGCGCGACCGCGGTGCAGGGCTCCGCGCAGAATCTGCCTGCGCCGGCGCAGACCGGCTCGCTTGCCGGCCAGACCGGATCGGGGCAATACCCGGCCCTCAGCGCCAGCCAGCGCGCATCGAGCTCGGCTCTTGCGGCCGAAGAAACCGCGCAGCCCGGACGCGCGGTTCCAGCCGTGGAGAAAAACAAGGTTCAGCTTCTGGCGCCGGAGATCGACTGGAGCTACGCGGTGATCGAGCGGCTCGATCCCGATACGCTGAAGACAGAGCTGATTCCCTTCGACCTGGGTAAGCTCGTCATCGAGCACGACCCTTCGCAGGATCTCGAGCTCAAGCCCGGCGATGTAGTGACGATCTTCTCCGAAGCCGACATTCGCGTGCCCCTGGCCGAGCAGACCAAGCTGGTGACGCTCGAGGGAGAATTCGCGCACGCGGGCGTCTACTCGGTCAGACCCGGCGAAACGCTGAGGGATCTGGTGGCGCGCGCAGGCGGGCTTACGCCGCAGGCCGATCTTTACGGCTCCGAATTTACGCGCGACTCCACGCGGGTGATCCAGCAGGCGCGCATCGACGAATACATCCAGAACCTCAACCTCGAAATCCAGCGCGCCACGCTGGCCATGGAAGCCACGCCGGCCGCTTCGCCCGCGGACCTGGCCAGCGCCGCGGCGGCTTCGGTGAGCGAACGCGACCTGCTGGCGACGCTCAAGCAGATTCGCGCCACCGGACGCGTCGTGCTCCAGTTCAAGCCCGACAGCCAGGGCGTGGCCAGCATTCCGGCCATCGCGCTCGAAGACGGAGATCACTTCAGCGTTCCGCCGGTTCCGGCCACGGTGAACGTGGTGGGCGCAGTGTACGATCAGAACTCGTTTCTTTACGCGAGCGGCCACCGCGTATCCGCCTACCTGCAACTGGCCGGAGGCCCGAACAAGAATGCGGACCGCAAACACGAGTTCGTGATTCGCGCCGACGGCGAAGTGGTGAGCCACGATATGACCAAGGGGCTCTGGGGCAACGAATTCGACGAGCTGACGATGAACCCCGGCGACACGGTCGTGGTTCCGGAAAAGACCCTCAAGCCGTCGCTGATGCGCGGCGTCATCGACTGGACCCAGGTTTTCTCGCAGCTCGCGCTTCCCGTGACGGCCCTGAGCGTTCTTGCACTGCAGTAATGCTCGGACGGGAATCCCTCGCGCGCAGCGTTCCAAAAAGCGGCTCGCCGTCGCGGCATCAGGTTGCGATCGGGGGAGCGGAAGCGCTGTCTTCGGGAATTCGAGTCAACATTCGGCCTACCGCCTCGAGGAACCTCCGCGGGTCAGTCAACGCATCGCAGACTCCGTCAAAACAGGAATCGGGCTCGATGGCCTGCAAATTGACGCGAAGAATTTGAATCCCGGGATGGTATCGCCGAAGCCTCGCGGTCCATTGCAGTGCGGAATCGGGGTTCACCGACTGGCAGATAACGGCGGCATCGAAGGATCGCGCGTAGGACGGAGTCAGCACGGAATCGCTTGCTACGGATTCCAAATGGTAGCCTGCGTTTTCCAGCAGCAAACGGCGCGAGAGTCCGAGACCGGGATCGTCGCTGATGGAGAGAACACGGGACTCTGCGGGTGCAGTCAAATTGGGACTCCGTCCTGGTCCCCGCGGCGCGGCGCCTCCACAGGACGCGGAGAGCGCGAGAGCAGCCGCAGTTGCGCGCGGGATGCGGAGGGCGCCGGCGCTTCTCCGGCAGTCGCGCGCCGTTTCCCTGCGCGGCGATGCGCGCGACTGGTATATGCAGGACTGCGCTTGCCCGGGGCGTGGCCGGCCGAGAGGGCAGACCCTCGGCGAAGAGTCATTTGAAGTATCTGTTCTGATGGTTTTTCCCGCCGGGGGTCGGGGGAAGCGGAGAGAAGTTCTTCATCGCGCGTGCGCCGAAGAGTAAACCGGGATTTCATGTCTATACCTGGCTGAAGGACCCGAAATCGCAAACAGCCCTACATCCGTTTTCAGGGTAATCGGGCGCGGTTCAGCTGCGGAACTAGGTAGATTCCCAGGATGGAAGGAGGCGTCGTGAATTTTCACCGGATGGCAAGGGTCGAGGATCGCGAGAGTCAAGTGGAGACGATGCCCCGGGCCACGGCATAGCGCGTGAGCTCCGCCGTGGTGCGCACGCCCAGTTGATTCATGAGGCAGTTGCGATGATATTCGACGGTCTTGGGAGAGATGCCCAGAGCTGCAGAAATTTCTTTCGTAGTTTTTCCTTCGGCCACCATCTGCAGCACTTCGCGCTGGCGAGGCGTAAGAGAGCCTCCAAACAGCTCCGACGGATTCATGGAGGGATTGAACCGGCTGAAATCGGCGGCCTCCGTCCCCGCGTGGGGTGTGACGTAGTAACGGCTGCTCAAAGCCATGTGGATGGCATAGATGAGCTCGGTCGAAGCCGACTGCTTGGCCACGTAGGCGGCCGCGCCGGCGTTGAAGGCGGCGCGAAGATATGCCGGATCCAATTGCTGGGTGACGAAGACGATCTTGACCCAGGGCATGGAGTGGTTCAGCCGCCGCGCCGTCTCGATTCCGTTGAGTTCCGGCATGCCGACATCGAGAACTACAATGTCCGGCCTCAGGTCTTCGGCTCTCTCCAGCAGCTTGTGGCCGTTGGTCGCAGTGCCCACAACCTCGAATTCATCGGCGAGCAGGCGCGCCAAGCCCTCAAGCATCAGCGAATGATCGTCCGCGAGAAGCACTCTTTTACGCATTGGGACCTAATGGAATATCCACCGCGATGGTGGTTCCCTGGCCGAGCTGCGATTGTATCTTTAGGCTTCCGCCCGCCAGCCGCGCCCGCTCCTGCATCGAGATCAATCCAAGCCCTTGGATGGAAGCGTCCTCTTCAAGATCGAATCCTACTCCAAAATCCATGACGCGAAGCTGAAGCTGGCTGTCTTCGCCGTTCAGGATCACTTTCACGTGCGTTTTGCCGGCATGCTTGGCCACATTGCGCAGCGCTTCCTGGGCGATCCGGTAAACCGCCGTGGCCGCGTCGGCCGGCCAGGCCTGCGGAAGATTGCTCGACATGTACGTCGCCGGCATCTTCTCGCGCTGCCCGAACTCGTCCACCAGCGCCCTCAGCGCTTCAGAGAGCCCCAGGTCCTGCAGAATAGTGGGATGCAGATGGTGGGAGATCTGGCGAACATCCGTATTCAACGATTGCAACTGTTCCTGCGCGCGGCGGAAGCGGTGGGCGTCGTCGGCAGAGAAGTTCTCGGGGTTCACTTCCGCCAGGAGCAGTTCCAGCGAGCTCAGGCGCTGGCTTACGTCGTCGTGCAGCTCCCGCGCAACCTTCTGGCGTTCTTCCTCCAGCATGGTAAACAGGTGCCCGGTGAGACCGCGGAGTGCGCCCTGGGTGCGGTTTAGCCTGTGGGCGGCAACTTCGATCTCCCCTTCCAGGGCCAGCTTCTGGCGGGAGGTAAGCAATTCCGCCTCGTGCCGGATGGTGATGTCCTCCATCATCAGCAACAGAACGCGGCTGCCATCGGTTGAAAGCGCCTCGCCCTTGATGAGCAGGGTTTTGGGCGAAGAGTTTTTGGTCTGATGCTCAATCTCGATGGATGCACCCGCCTGCCCTTCCAGAAGACCTTCCAGTTTCTCGCGCAAGTCGCCCAGACCCCACAAATGGTTGGCCAGGTCAGGCATGGAGCGGTTCTCCAGCTCCATGGCCTGCATTTGCGTGAGCTGCCGGAATGCCGTATTCACGGTGCGAATGGAAAGGCTCCGGTCGAGGACCACAACCGGTAGGGGCATGCTCTCCACCAGGGAGCGGGAGAAGTCGCGCGCGTCCATCAGGCCCTGCTGGCTGCGGCGGAGCTGGTCGATATCGACCAGGACCACGACCAGCCCTTCGATCTTGTTCTCCGCGGTGCGGTAAGGCCGCACGCGCAGCAGGTTCCACCGCCCCTCGCGGTCCTGCACTTCGAGCTCGCGCGTTCCCAGCGTGTCCAGCACGTCCTGCAGAATCGGCTCGATGTTCTCCACGCTCAACTGGAGGCGTATCTCGCTGATGGACCGCCCAATGTCGCTGGCGCGCACGCTCAGCAGCCGTTGCATGGGCGGCGTGAACTGGCGGATGCACAGGTCGCTGGTCAGCATCAGAAGCGGAATGTTCACGCTGTTGAGCAGATTGGAGAGATCGTTGCCCGTCTGCGTAAGGACATTGTTGCGTTGCTGGAGCTCGTCGTTGACGGTTTGCAGCTC
>JASHTS010000057.1 GCA_030040425.1 Acidobacteriaceae bacterium
CTCGCCGCCATCAAAGCGGAAAAGCTTTTCGCCAAATCGCCGCTGCTGCTCATCGGCCGGCTTTCCGTGGTGCCGCTCACGCCGGAGCAGTGGGACTGGTTCGTCGCCTGAGACGGCGCGGGCCCGCACGCGGCCCGGCGAAACCCCTATCGACACCGGCATCGAAACCCCGCGCCGGGACTTCGCGCCGGGGCGCCGCGCAACCCCGCGGGAGTACCACGGGCAGTTCCCTTCTTGGCTCCCTATCTTGATCGCGCACCGTCTTGAGGCGGAAGATTGTCCTGTGACCCGCTACCTGCTGGACTCGGGCATTCTCCGCAGCATCCTCGATGCGCACCCCTCCGCGCCCCTGGCCGCGTGGCTCGATGCCCAGCCGGACGAGACCCTCTACATCAGCTCCATGAACCTGGCCGAAATCTGGAACGGCATCCTTGCCCTCGCCTCCGCTGCCCAGCGTCAGGAAAAAGAAAGCTGGTTCGCCGGGCCGCATGGCCCTCGCCTGGCCTTCGGCAACCGCGTGCTCACCTTCGATGACAAGGCCGCGCTGGTCTGGGGCCGGCTCGTCTCCGAGCGCGAACAGGCCGGCCTGCCCTGCGCGCCCGTGGACATGATCTACGCCGCCATCGCCGAGGCGAATGGCTGCATCCTGGTCACCGAGAACGAGGAGCGGTTTATCGGGCTGCCGGTCATCGATCCGACCAAATCGAAATCCTGAGCTCGCCTCGACAAGCGCCCGATGAAAGTACGCGCTCAGACGTGCGAGACGATTGTCCAAATCCAGGGGAGCAAGATCAGCCCGCTGATGACGATCACTGTGATCCGGGCGCGCCGAAAGTCTGTGTCGTCTGTTTGGATATTGTGGAACCGAATCCACCAGCGAATTGCCAGAAACGGCACGGCGAGGAGCAGAAAATAGTAGCCAACAAGTCCAAGCAAACCCATGAACGGAATGAACATGATTCCGATGAAGGCGAAAATCGAAATCGCGGCCGTCCTCAGAAAGCTCGCGTCGCTGCATCCCCGGTTAATCTTGGCCATCTTCTCGGCCGCCATCGCCGCAGCTTCGGGATCGACAGCCGTCGAACAAAAGCGGCATTGCGAAGACGTGACGTCGATTGTCTGTCTGCAATTCGGGCACTCAAAGATGCCCGGATTTCCGCCGCTCCCGGCGAGACTTAAATTACTGGCCATCGCCCGCTCCTCCCGAGATCCGCTGCTTACTCCTACTCCCTATTCCCCACCTTCCCCTAGCCACCGCTTCGTCTGCAGCAACTGCCTGTTGTCGAGCGACCACACCTTGCCCGTCAGCTCATCCGCGCTCCGGCCCTCGCGCTCCGACTTCTCGAACTCGCTCTCGACGGCGCGCATCTTGGCGTCAAAGTCATCAATAAAACTGAGCGCCAGCGCCTCCGGCGTCATGGGCAGCTTGGGCGAGCCGAACTCGAGCTTGCCGTGGTGCGAAAGAATCATGTGCAGAACGAGCGTGCGCAGCCGCGGCGGAAAATCCCCGAGCGCCGCAATCTTCTTCTCCACCAGGTCCACGCCCATCTGTATGTGGCCGAGAAGAATCCCTTCCACGGTGTAGTCGAAGCCCGCTTGCCAGGTGAGCTCGTAGATTTTGCCGATATCGTGCAGGAGCACGCCCGTGATGAGCAGGTCGCGGTCGAGCAGCGGATAGTGCGCGGCTACGAGCTCGGCGAGCCCCAGCAGGCTCACGACGTGTTCGAGCAGGCCCCCCAGCCACGCGTGATGCAGCCCGCGCGCCGCCGGCGCCTCGCGATAAGCGCCGGCAATCGCCTCGTCGGCCAAAACGGCGCCCAGCAGCCGCTTCAAGTCCCCGTTCTGCAGGCTCTCGACGCTGGCCTCCAGCTTGCTCCAGAGCACGGCGATATCGTGCGTGGTGCTGGGCAGCAGGTCGCCCCGCTCCACCTCGCCTTCGGCGGCCTTGCGCAGTTGCTCCACCTTGATCTGGCAACGCTCGTCGAACCGCGCCACGCTGCCGCGCACCTTCACCGTGTCGCCGCGATCGAAGTCCCGGGCAATGCGCGGATCGCCCGGCTCCCACACCCGGCCCTCCAGCTGGCCGGTCCTGTCGCCCAGCATCAGGTTCAGGTACGGCTTATTGTTTTTCGTGCTCCGCTGCTGCCGTGCCAAAACCAGAAAATAACTGTCGAAGGTCTTCCCTTCCTCAAGCGAGGCCAGATCGGCGATGAAAATGTCTTTCATTCTGCCCTGAAGCATACAACGGCAGGGAAGGAGGGACCAAGAAACGAAGGAACGAGAAGGGGGCCGGGCCGCGAGTAACATCAGCTCAGAGGTTCAGCGACGATGTGCAAAGACAGTCTGAATATGAGCCCAGAGACGATGGAGGTAACGATTGGCGAGATGAGGCCTGAGCATGCAGAGGCCGTGAGCCGGCTCGCCCTCGAGCTCGGCTACCCGCGCTCGCCCGCTCAGGTTCGCGAATGGATGGAAGAACTCCGATGCGCACCTCGCGAACAGGCGGCCTTTGTTGCGCTGCTTGCAAACGAAATCGCCGGCTGGATCGAAATCTCGATCGAGCGCCGCCTGCAGTCGCCGCCCTTTGCCTTCATCGGCGGGCTGGTGGTGAAAAATGGTTCGCGGAATCGTGGCATTGGGCGCCGGCTTTGTGCACGCGCCGAAGCCTGGGCCTGGCAGCGCGGCATCCAAACGGTGCGCGTGACCTCGCGCAGCACGCGCGCCGATGCCCACCGCTTCTATCTTCGCGATGGCTACCACCAAGTGAAGACCTCGCTGGTCTTCGAAAAAACCTCTCCGCGCAATTAAATCGGGCCCGGATCTCGAGGACCCGGACCCGATCTCTGGCGAAGCAACTATCTTCAGTTTACTGCTGCGGCTGGCTCTGCGGCGCATTGGCCGGCGCGGGCGCGCCGGGAACGGGCGCAATCGGAGTAGGCTGCGGCGCCGGCTGCGGCGTCTTGTTCTCCTCCGACTTTTTCTGCTGGGAGTAGCGCGTCTTCTCGCCCGTGGCCGCCTGCTCCTTCTTTTTCTTCTTGCCGTTCTTGGCCGTATTTCCGTTCAACCCCAGCGGAGCCGACTGCGTCTCCTGGTCGGCCACCTCAGACGCCGTCGGCGGAGCCGGCGCATTGGCGTCGAAGTGCGGCGTACCCGTCATCCCCGGCTTGTGCTTCTTCTCTTGGCGCGCGCGGTCGCTGAATCGGGTCTTCTTGTCCGGCGCCGTCGGCTCCAGCGGATTGGCCGGCTGCTGCGAGTTGTCTGCGGTTTCGCCCGCGAGGCCGCTCGTCACGCCACCGTTTGTTCCGCCGTTTTCCGGTAACGCGCCCGCATTTTCCGTGTTGGCGTTGGTCGTGGCCGCCGGCAGCGTCTCCCGCGGAGCCTGGCCAAAGCGAATCTTCTCCTTTTTCCCCGGTTTCTCGCTTGCCTCTTCCTTCTTTTTGTCCGCCTTGGATTCCTTCTTCGGCGCTTCGGCCGTCTCCGCTGCGCCGCCGCCCTTCTGCCGGTACGTATGCGTGCTCTCGCGGAAGCGCGTCCGCTCCACCTTCGGCCTTTTCTTCGGCGCGGGCGGAACGTAGGCGCTGTAAATCGGCTTGGTCTCGTTAGGGCTCGCGCCCGTGTCCACGTAGCCCGGCGCGATATCGATAAACGCGTCCTCGCGCATCTTGGTCAGGTAGTCGCGGATCGCCGGCTCCATCCGGCTCATGTAGAGTGCCTGTTCCACCTGGTCTTCCACGTCCTTGTAGGGCGCGGGCCCGCCCGCCGTATGCTGCGTCACTTTCAGAATGATGTAGCCCTGGCGGGTGAGAATGGGCTCCGTGTACTGGCCGGCCGAGAGCGGAAATGTTTTGTCTTCGAGAACCTTCCCCAACTGGCCCTGCTTGTATTGGCCCAGGTCGCCGCCTTCGCTCGCCGTCGGACCCTGGCTGAAACTGCGCGCCAGTTGCGCAAAATCGCCGCCCCCATGCAGCCGCGATTCGATATCCTCGGCCTTGGCCTTCGCCTCCGCCAGCTTGGCCGCGTCGTCGGCGTTCCCCGCGATCAGAATCTCGCTCAGCCGCTCGCTCTCCGGCTGCGTGAACTCCTGCTTGTGCTGGTCGTAATACTGCATCGCCTCGCCGGGCGTGAACTGAATGTGCTCGCCCACTTCCTGGCGCATCACCTCCTGGGTGATGATCTGGTTGCGGATATTCTGTTTGAAGTCCTCAAAGGAGACGCCCTGCTCCCTGGCGGCCTTTTCGAGATCCTCAATCGAGTCCAGGTTGTACTGCTTGCGAATCTCATCCAGCCGCTTCACCAGTTCGGTCTCGCCGGTAATTCCCAGCTCCTTGCCCTTCGAAAGCCACAGCTGCTGGTCGATCAGGCTCCGCAGCAGGTCCCTGCGTTCCGCGGCCACCTCTTGCATGGTCTCGCCTCGCTGCCGCGCGTCCTCTTCGAGGTCGCTCAACGCGCGGTCGTAATCGGAGCTGGTGATGATCTGGTCGTTCACCCGGGCGATGATCTGCTCTACCGTCGTGCCGCCGTATGGGCTGGCCGGCGCATTCGCCTGGGCATGCGCCCCAAGGGCGCCCGAAATAAGCAGGCTTCCGATTGCGAACGCAGCCGAGATGGGAAGAATTTTCTGGCTCATAAGCTTGGCGCAGCCGGCGGCCCTCAAACGGCTCGCATTCGTCGCCTTCTGCATAGACGTCATTGTAAATGGCAGGGGAGCAGAACGGAGCGCGGCGGGAGATTCGCTCTCGCGGGCCCCGGTCCGCCCGCCCCACCGAAGTGCGTCTCCCGGCATCCGCCTGGAGAGCCTTTAACCTGTTACTTTGCGCAAAAAGGCTGAATTCAGTGCCCCTCAAGTAACCTCCGCTACCGGAATCCCCGGCCTCCGCGTCCAACAAGCCGGTGCTATACTTTAGCTGAAGATGGCTCTGCCGGGTTCGTAGGGCGGTCTTCCGTGGGTTCCCAGGCCTTGCCGGAGTCGTCGGGCAAGGCAATATTTTTATCGAAGGGCCATCCGCACCCGGAGCCGCTTCGGTCGCAGTGGGAACCTGAGGAGACACGCAGGACGCCGATCGCAACCGCCATCTGGAGGTTCGGTCTGCCTATGAACTCCCGCGCGCGCCGCGCACTCTTCGCCACCATTGTCTTCTTTTCCGTCTGCGCCCTGGCCGGCCTGGTGCTGCAGCGCAAGGTGGGCGCTCAAACCTCTGAAGACGAAAGCCAGCTTCGCGATAGCCTGAAAACCTTCACCAACGTCTACGCCCTGGTGGAACAGAACTACGCCGAGCCCATCACCGGCGACCGCGCCGACGACGCCATCTACGACGGCGCCATTCCCGGCATGCTCCAGGTGCTCGACCCCCACTCCCACTTCTATGATCCCAAGGCCTACGCCCGCCTGCGCGAGGATCAGCGCGGCCACTACTACGGCGTCGGCATGGTGATCCAGGAGCAGAACAACAAGGTCTACGTGCTCACGCCCTATGAGGACACGCCCTCCTATCGCGCCGGCATCCATCCCGGCGACATCATCTCCGCCGTCGACGGCAAAAGCACTGACGGCTGGTCCTCTGACCAGGTGGCCAAGGCGCTCAAGGGCCCCAAGGGAACGCACGTCCAGGTGACCATGATCCGTTACGGCCAGCCCAAGCCGCTGGTCTTCGACCTCACCCGCGACGAGATTCCGCACCCCTCCATCGACCTCAAATACGAGATTCGGCCGGGCATCGGCTACATTCACCTCACCCAGTTCCAGGAGACCACTGGCCAGGAGATGGAGGACGCCATCAACGGCTTCGGTAATCTGAAGGGCCTCGTCCTCGACCTGCGTGAGAATCCCGGCGGCCTGCTCAGCCAGGCGGTCGATGTCTGCGATCACCTTCTCGCCAAGGGCCAGACCATCGTCTCCCAGCGCGGCCGCGCCTACCCTGACCAGAACTACACCGCCACGCACGGCAACGGCGGCAAAACCTTCCCCATTGTCGTCCTCGTAAACCGCGACACCGCCTCCGCGGCAGAGATCGTCTCCGGCGCCCTGCAGGATCACGATCGCGCCCTCATCGTGGGCGAAACCACCTTTGGCAAGGGCCTGGTGCAGACCGTCTACAATCTGAGCGAAAATACCGGCCTTGCCCTCACCACCTATCACTACTACACGCCCTCCGGGCGGCTCATCCAGCGCAACTACGCAGGGCTTTCGCTCTACGACTATTACAACCACGCCGGCGCGCTGCCCGCCGACTCCAGCAACCGCGAAGTCAAGCTCACCGACTCCGGCCGCACCGTCTATGGCGGCGGCGGCATTACGCCCGACGAAAAAATCGAGCCGCCCAAGAGCAACCGCTTCCAGGAAGAGCTTCTCGACCGCAGCGCCTTTTTCCACTTCGCGCCTGTCTATGTCTCCGATCACACCGTCGACAAGGACTTCCAGGTGGACGATGCCGTGATCGCGGACTTCGAGAAATACCTCACCAGTCAGGGCGTCGAATGGTCCAACGCCGATATCGATGGCGTGAAAGACTGGATCAAGGTAAACATCAAAAAAGAAATCGTCACCATTGAATCGGGGCAGTTGCAGGGTCTGCGCGTGATGGCCGACTGGGATCCCATGATCCAGAAAGCCCTCACTTATCTGCCTGAGGCGCAGGCGCTCGAAGACAATGCCAAAAAGGTCGACGAAGAAAAGGCTGAGGCCCGCAATCCGAACGCCGGCAACGGCGCTCAATAGGTTTTCCGGCTCAACCCAAAAAGTCGAAGGCCATCCTCGCGGGATGGCCCTTGGTTTTGCGCGTCGATTGCTGGGTTCATTTCAAGCCGCAAAGGTTTGCGCGCCCGTGCTCCGGTCTCCAAAGCCCTCCAGCAGACCTGCAATGGAAATATCTTCATCCAGCGCCTCCCAGTGCAGCCCAAACTGGCTCAGCCTTACCTGATTGCGCTGTTCCACCGATCCCTTCAGCAGCCGCAAAAACCATGCCAGCGGGACGCCAATCGTCCGGCCGTCGCTCAGCACCGCCCACATGCTGTCGTCGTCGAAACGCACTCCCATTGGACTAGCTGAAGAACTCATTCCATGTCCTGTGTATTAGGTCCCGATTTGCTTCAATGATCCCCACGAGTCTGCGGAGCACACGTGCATCCTACCCACCGTTGTAAGCCAACTGAACCTCTGGATTCAGCCAGAATTTCGCCTCCTGGCTATCCTTTTCTACATGGATATGAACCGGCTCACGCGGCGACCCTTCATTGGATTAAAAAAAGAATCGGAAACCGCGCTCAACAAACACAGTCGGCATCGTTCACCCTTCTGTTGACCGCAATTGTCGCATTTCCGCTGTCGGACGAGTCCGAAGGCAATTCCTCACCGCTCGTCGCTGTAAACCGCCACCTCGACCTTTCCCCCTTCCACCTGCCGCGCGCGAAACATGCCCGGCGTATTGAAGCTCCACGTCATCTGCCCGTCGGGAGCAATGGCAATCACGCCGCCGTCTCCATGAATCGCCGGCAATTGCTTGTGGATGATCTCGTTTGCGGCGTCGGCAAGCTTCATGCCTTCGTACTCCACCAACGCGCAAATATCGCGCGCCACCGTGAGCCGGATGAAATACTCGCCCGAGCCCGTGGCCGACACCGCGCACGAATGGTTCGAGGCGTACGTCCCGGCGCCGATGATGGGCGAGTCGCCCACGCGGCCCGGCATCTTGCCCTGCATGCCGCCGGTTGAAGTGCCGGCGGCAATGTTGCCCTTGACGTCAAGCGCAACCGCGCCCACCGTTCCATAATTCTTCTGGCCCGGCGTCTCGTCGTAGACGGCCACCGGGACGGTTGCGCCCGGCGGCGGCGCGCCCGCCGGCCGTGGAGGAATGGGCTTACCTGCCTTCTGGAGCTGTTTCACCAGCGACTGCCAGCGGCTTTCTGTGAAGAAGTAACTCGGGTCTTCCTGCTCCAGGCCCGCTTGCACTGAAAATGCGTCGGCGCCCGGGCCCACCAGCATCACGTACGGCGTCTTTTCCATCACTGCCCGCGCCAGGCTGATAGGATGGCGCGTGCGCGTCACGTCGGCAACCGCTCCGGCCCGCTCGGTCGAGCCGTCCATGATGGCCGCATCCATCTCGTTCTTGCCTTGCTCTGTGAACACCGCGCCGCGGCCCGCATTAAACAGCGGATCGTCCTCCATCACCCGGATCGCCGCTTCCACCGCGTCCAGCGACGAGCCGCCTTTGGCAAGCACCGCTGTCCCCGCTGCAAGCGCCTGCTTGAGCGATGCCCGGTAAGCGGCTTCGCCCTGGGGCCCCAGTTGTGCGCGCTCAATCACGCCTGCGCCGCCGTGAATCTCCATCGCCCATTGACCCTTCTTCGCTTGCAGCGCCTGCGCCCCGGCCGCTGCCGCAGCCGACATTGCGCCCAGCGTCATCGCCGCGCCCACCAGTCCTCGAGTTGCTCTCCACACACGCTCGCCTCCTGCCCGTTTCTTCTGGCCCTTCCATGGTAATGCCTCCTTCAGACGTTACCGGCCTGCGCCTTTCGATTATGATCGCCAATCAGCGGGAGATCGCTTTTGCTCCTCCGCGCGTAGCTGCAGCGCGACGTTTGCTCCCCGCGCGGGTCCAATCCAGCGAAGCCTTGCATCCCGAAAAGGCCCCGCGGCCGGGATCCTTGCTGCGCGCCGAATCGCACTATGCCTCGCCTCCCAACCCGCTCGCTTCTCGCTGCTTTTCTGGCCGCGCTGCTCTCGCCCCTGCTCTCGCCCCTGACCGTGCCGGCGCAGGCCCCCACGCAAACCTCCAACGCGCCCCTGCCCGGCATCCGCGAGCTCATGCGCCAGGTGGTCGAGCACCAGCGCCAACTCGAGAAGGTCCGCGAAAACTACACCTTCAACTCCGTTCAGACTGTCGAGGATATCGATGCCGGCGGCAAGGTGACCAAAACCGAGTCGGAAGAATACAACGACTTCTTCGTCAACGGCCACATCATCGAGCGCATGGTGAAGAAAAACGGACAGACGCTCACCGCCGGCGAAGAACAGAAGGAAACCGGGCGCGTGACCAAACTCATGCAGAAAGCCGAAAAGACCCCTCCGGACCAGCCCCTCGAAGGCCAGGAGGTCAGCGTGAGCCGGCTCCTCGACATCATGGACGTGAGCAATCCCCGGCGCGCCATCTTCCGTGGCCGCCCGGCCATCCTCTTCGACTTCGTCGGCCGCAAGAACGCCAAGACGCACGGCTTAGTCGAAGACGCCTCGAAAAAGCTCAAAGGCACCATCTGGATCGACGAGGCCGACCGCGAAGTTGCGCATCTCGAGGTCACCTTCGATGACAACTTTCGCGTCGCCGGAGGGCTCTTCGCGAACGTCGAAAAAGGCTCAAGTTTCGAATTTGATCAGGCGCCCGTCGCGAGCGCCGCCGCCAGCGGATTGTGGCTGCCGACCGGCGGCGAAGCCAACATGACGGCGCGGCTGCTCCTCTTCAAGAACCTGCGCCAGCGCGTCATCGAGCGCGACTTCGACTTTGAGCACTTCGGCGTGGAGGCTCGGCAGTCGAAGGATGCGAAGGCAGTCTCCCCTGCCCAGCCCTAGAACTGGTTGCATAAATGGCATCGTAAAAGGGCACGGCTTTAGCCGGGCCGCAAGAAACCAAATAAACATTGGGGCTTTGGCCCCGGAGGGATGTTTCCGCCTCGTCTTCGGACCATTTATGCAACCAATCCTGGGGCCTGTGAATCTGGCCTACCCCGTATGAAACCGGTCTACGGCCCTTTTGCAGAGTATTTCCCCTCATTGCTGCATAATGATCCTGGACTGCTGATTTTGGACTAATCGCGGGCCGCCCATCGCGCCCCCCGAAAATGGCCGCAATCGAATCTCGTACCGCGTCGCGACTGCCGCAACTCGTTGTCCCCAAGGAATCTGTGGGCAACCCCAATGTTTTGACGAATTTGCGCGCGTCGGCTTTCCGCAAAGGCAAGAAAACAAGGAACTTCCTCTCAGATTCGGGGGGGAGGGTCTATCCCCAATTCCTCGGCAGCCCGGAAAATCCCCTTCGAAGGCCGGCAGCTCTTCCAGCCCCCGCGAATACCATGAATTCATGTTCGCGAGGCGCATCTCCATTGAGCGCATCGACGCTTCCGGCCTGCGTCACCGCTGTCCCATCGCCTGGATCGACAACTTTGCCATGCGCAACTTCACCAATGATGCGGTCTTCGACGACACGCTGCCGGCGGCCGATGGCCTGCTCGAAGCCGGTTTCCGCGTTCCCCTCGAGCGCCTGCGTGCGGACATGGACGACTGGTTTCGCCGCAAGGGCTATCTCCAGCCCGGGGAGCGCCTGGAAGTCCTGGAGATCGAATGCGCAAAACCGCGGAGCTGAGCCGCGGTCAGCGAGCCGCGCTGCGCGCTCAATCCGTATCCGGCCGCGTATACGGCTTCGTCAGGTATTGCCGCGCTTCGTTCACCGCGCCCTGGGTGTTGTCGTTGGTCTGCACCGCCAGCCGGTACTCGTTGACCGCACGGTCCCGCTGCCCGGTAATGTCGAAGATCTTGCCGATGGCGATGTGGCTCCAGACCTCGGTCCACGGCGGCTCATCGTCGCCGCGCAGTGCATCGCGAAAGGCATTCACGCTGGCCTGGTAATTGCGCTGCGTGAACAGCACTTCGCCGATGCGGTAGCTGGCCAGCGAGCTCTGCGGGTTGAACGTAAGCGCCTTCTGGTAGTCGGCCAGCGCGCCCACCAGGTCGCCCTGCGCCACCAGTTGCTGCCCTTTGAGAATGGCGATGCGTACCTGCAGATCCGGCGAGGTCTTCAGCACCCAGTCTCCGGGATCGATGCTGATGTGCCGCGGCCGCCCGAAGGTGTCCACCACGTACTGGGTGTCCGTTCCCACCACCTCCACCGACTTGTCCACTGTCTTGCCGTCGGTCTCGATGCGCAGGTCTACGGGCATGCGGAACAGGTCCAGGTCCTGGTCGATCTCCCCGATCGTCCGGAAGCCCTTGTTGTTGCCCAGCCGGTAGACGGCATATTTATCCGTGAACTGCGGCGCGCCCGTCCCGTCGATCCACTGCGCAAAGAACGGCGTCAGCTCCTGCTGGCTCTGCGCTTCGGCCACCCGCTCCAGGTCTTCCGCGCGGATCGGTTTGTCGGTGTACTGGCTCAACGTTCCCTTCAAAATGTTCAGGAACATCGTGTCGCCCACTTCGCCGCGCAGCATGTGGAAGATCATCGCGCCCTTTTCCAGCGTCATCGACTGGAATTGCGGCGAAAACGGGTCCAGCCGTCCCGCGCTCGAAAGCGGAATCGTGTCATAAGCCAGCGCGCCTGCGGAAACATCCTCAAGCGCGGCCTTGAGCGCGTTCCGCCCGCTCTCGTCCTCCACGTACATCAGCTCGCCGTAACGCGCCATGCCGTTCGTGATCCACGCATCGTTCAGCGTGCGCGGGCTCACTTCCAGCCCCCACCACTGGTGCGCAATGGTGTTCGCCAGCCAGCGCACGGCGCTCTTGTCACCCACACGGTTCCCGGGAATGCTGGCCAGCTCCGGCGCTACGGCGGCCAGGAGCACGTCATCGGGCATCTCCACCACATTCAGCCGGCTGGCCTCCAGCTCGCCGAAATCTTCGGTAAAGAAATCGAACTCCCTCTGCGCAGTCTCCGCCAGTTGGTTGGCCGACTGCTGATGGCTTACCGTCACGTACACCTTCACGTTGCCCGTACCCACCGAGACCGGCCCCATGTAGCGGCCGGCAATCACCGTCCCCGGAAATCCCGGCTTGTCCCATTTGAAGTCGTACTCGTCGCCCGGCTTGCCGCTGGCCAGCGTCACTGGGTGCGCCGCGCCCGTGCTTCCGCTTGCAAACACGCGCATCCCCTGCGGCACGCGGATGTGCATCTCCGCCGTGAACCGGTCCGTCATGTAGCCCGTCGTGGGAAACCACCGCGCCGGGTACAGCAAATAACTGATCGGCTCCTGGATCGCCGCCAGCTTCAGTCCCTCCACGGGACCATCCTCGTTCCCCGTGATCACGCCGTCATAAGTAAAGGTCCAGGTAATCGGCTGTCCTGCGCTGAACGAGGCCGAAGGCGTAACCCGCACCGACCCATCCGCCGTCCGTTCGCCGTCCAGCACCTTGCCGCTCTCGTCGGTAATCTTCTCGATCTTCAGCGCCGGATGAAAGCCGAATGTCACCACATCCTGGTTGGCCGGCGGGATAAAGGTCACCGCAGCCGTCGCCGCCAGATGGTGCGTAGCCGGGTCCAGCTCGGCGTCGATTACGTACCCGGTAATGTTCAGCGCCGGCCGCTCTCTCTGCGCCCCTGCCGGCCCGGCGAGGCCAAGCGCGGCGGCCAGAACTCCAGCCACTGCCAGATAAACACCCCGCCGTCTCGATGCGCACTTGAACTTCATCCCTTCCCGCATGACAATCATCCTCGCATCCCCGCCGTTCCGGCTCCGCCGGCGGTATTCGGCATCCCCGCCGCCTCAAGTTCCTCAAGAATAACGGTAGCAACCCGCTCCACGGCTCCCATTCTGGTTTCCGCGCCCAGACCCCCGCCGCCAAGCACCTCACGAATCTGCCCCAGCTCCTTCGTCATGGACTCCCGCGCCAGGCCATCGGGTAGCAAAGGCTCAAGCTGTTGGACGATATTTGCCGCCGTGAAGTCCTGCTGAATCAGCTCCGGAACCACCCTTTTGCCGGCGATCAGGTTGGCCATGGCCACGTGCGGCACTTTCACCATCCGCTTGGCCAGGGCATAGGTAAGCGGCGAAACCCGGTACACCACCACGAACGGATTCCCCATCAGCGCCGCCTCAACCGTAGCCGTGCCGCTGGCTACCACGGATGCGCGCGCGTGACAGAGCGTTGCGCGTGCATCCCGCGTCAGCCCGACCGCTAACCCCGCGCCGTAGGTCTCCACCAGCCGCCGCGCCTCGGTCTGCTGCTCCGCGCTGAGTGTGCCGGCAAGCGGTACCACAAACTCCAATCCCATGGTGCCTGCAGCCTTGTCGCCATGGTCGGCGACCAGGAGCCGGGCCGCTTTGAGCATTTCCGGCAAATGGCTGCGAATTTCTCGGGCGCGGCTTCCCGGCAGCAGCCCGATCCAGGTTCGGGCAGGGTCCAGCCCATTCTGCGCGGCAAGCTTCTCGCGGCTGATCGCCGGGAGCGGAAGCTCCGCCAGCGGATGGCCGACGAACTCGGCATTCACGCCACGCTCCCGGTAAAACGGCTCCTCGAAGGGAAAGATCACCAGCATGCGCTTCACGTACTCTTGCACCAGCTTGATGCGGCGCTTCTTCCAGGCCCACAATTGCGGGCTCACGAAATAGATCACCGGCACGCCCATCGCGTGCAGCAGTTTGGCGAGCCGGAAATGAATCTCGGGAGAATCGATCAGCACGGCCACATCCGGCTTGCGCGCGCGGATGGCGCGTTTCAGCTTCCGGAACTCGCCGTAGATGCGCGGCAGGTGGCGCACTACTTCGGTCAGGCCCATCACGGCCACATCTTCGGCGCGGACGATACGCAAAAGCCCGGAGCCTTCCATCCGCGGTCCGCCCATGCCGTAGAACTGTGCCGTTTCGCCGCGCGCGGCGAGCTGACGCTCAAGCGCTTCCATCAGCAGCGCGCCGTACTGCTCGCCGCTGGCTTCGCCCGCCGAGATGAAGACTGTGAACGGCATCCAGGTTGCCCCAATTTTATTGTCTCGGCCTCGCCGGTGGGCACGCGTGGGCGAAGGGGCTGGATCGGCGCCAGCCATTCACCCGGAGGCGCAGGATGATACACTCATCCCGCTCCCCTCAATCCTGTTTTTGTCGGGCCTAAGGAGGTCGACCGTGGCGTCTGCAATTCCCGTGACCCAACCCATGAACCAAGCCCAGGAGCAACCGTTGAATCCAGGCCTGGTTTTCGAAATGATGCAGGCGCATCAGCGCACTGCGGCACTCAGCGCCGCCATCGAGCTCGACCTCTTCCGCGCTGTCGGCCAGGGCCCGGGCGATGCGGCCTCGCTCGCGCGTCACTGCGCTGCGTCCGAGCGCGGCATCCGCATCCTGTGCGATTTTCTGGTGATCAACGGTGTGCTGGCCAAACAGGACGGACGCTACAGACACACGCCCTCGAGCGCGGCCTTTCTCGATCCCGCCTCACCCGCCTGCATGGCGTCGGTAGCCCGCTTCATGATCGCCCCGGACTTCATGCAGATCGACGCCCAGCTGGCCGAGATTGTGCGCACCGGGCGCACCAGCATGCCCGGCGATGGAACCGTTGAGCCGGAGAACCCGGTGTGGGTCCAGTTCGCCGAGAATATGGCGCCCATGATGGGCCCAATGGCCGCACCACTTGCGGCCCTGGTGCTCGATGGCCACAACCCGCCGATGCGCGTGCTCGACATTGCCGCCGGCCACGGGCTCTTCGGCATTGAGATCGCCAAACAGAATCCTCATGCGCGGGTCACGGGCCTCGACTGGTCGCCGGTGTTGCGCGTGGCGCTCAAGAACGCGGAGAAAGCCGGCGTGCAGGACCGCTACGACATGCTGCCGGGGAGCGCCTTCGAGGTGGAATTCGGCGGACCCTATGACGTGGTTCTGCTGACGAATTTTCTGCACCACTTCGACCCGCCGGCCTGCGTGAGCCTGTTGAAGAAGGTGCGCGCCGCGCTCAAACCGGGCGGCCGCGCGGCAACTCTCGAATTCGTGCCCAACGAGGATCGCGTCTCGCCACCCACTCCCGCTGCCTTTGCCCTGATCATGCTCACCACGACCGCCGCCGGCGATGCCTACACCTTCGGCGATCTGCGCGCCATGCACGAGCAGGCGGGATTCAGCGACGTGAAGGCCCATCCCATCCCCATGAGCCCGCATACGATCGTGATCGGCAACGCCTAGAAGGCAGCCGGACGCGGCGGCATACCGCTTCATGAGCTGGCCCCCTGCACACCTCGCCCTGACAAATCCGGTCCGCTCCGCGTCCGCGGGCCTGGCGTGGTGCAAAGAATCACGCTTTGCTTTCGCGCTTTGGGTTTACCTTGCTTTGAGTGATCGATCATGCAGAGCTTGCCAGGCCACTCTTGGCGTGGGCGCGCGTCGAGCTTCTTAAATGCGCGGCGCAGGCGTCGCCTTGCGCCGTTGCCGCACCGCCGTTGCCAGCTCCTCGAGCAGCGTGTACGTTTCCTTCCAGTCGATGCAGCCGTCGGTGATGCTCTGGCCGTAAACCAGCGGCTCGCCTGCGATGAGCTTCTGCGCGCCGGCCACCAGGTTGCTCTCGATCATCACGCCCATCACGCGGCGCTCGCCCGAGCCGACCTGCTCCGCCACGTTGCGGCACACCTCCGCCTGCCGCCGGAAGTCCTTGCCGCTGTTCGCGTGGCTGAAGTCGATCATGATGCGCGGCTCGACGCCTGCCTGCTCCATGCGCGCCGCGGTTTCACCCACGCACGCGGCGGTGTAGTTGACCGTCTTGCGCCCGCCGCGCAGGATGATGTGGCAATCCGGATTGCCGGTGGTCACAAAGATGGCCGACTGCCCGTGCTTGGTGTGTCCGAGGAAAGTATGCGAATAAGCTGCCGAAAGAATCGCGTCGATGGCCACCTGCACGTCGCCCGAGGTCGCGTTCTTGAAGCCAACGGGACACGACACGCCGCTTACCAGCTGCCGGTGCACCTGGCTTTCCGTGGTGCGCGCGCCGATTGCGCCCCAGCTCACCAGGCCCGCAATGTACTGGGGCGAAATCATATCCAGGAACTCGGTTCCCGTGGGCACTCCCATCTCGGCCAAGTCGAGCAGCAGGTGCCGCGCCAGCCGCAGCCCGTCGTTGATCTTGTACGACTGGTCGAGATAGGGATCATTGATCAGCCCCTTCCAGCCGATCGTGGTGCGCGGCTTCTCAAAATAAACGCGCATCACGATGCGCAGATCGCGCGAGAACTCCCCAATCGCGCCCTTGAGCAGCCCCGCGTACTCGCGCGCCGCTTTCGTGTCGTGGATGGAGCACGGTCCGGCGAGCACCAGCAGGCGGTCGTCGCGCTGCTCGAGAATAGCCTTGATCTCCTCGCGCGCCCTGGCAATCGTCTCGGCGGCCGCTTCGCTCACCGGCATCTCCTCCTCGAGGAATACCGGCGGCAGAACCACCTTCGTCCACTTGATGCGGATGTCTTCAATGGGTTGAATCATCGGCTACTTCGCGGGGGCGCAGAGCTCCGCGCGCAAGAGCGCGCAGGCCCGGATGACCGCACCCGGCCTTCTGTATTCGATAACCTTCTCTATCAATTTATCAGCCGGTCTCATCAGCCGGATGCAGCGGCGCGCTCGCGTCCAAGATGCGCAGCGCAATTCACCGTGCGGCCCGCGCGCCGCACGGCAGGGGAGACGCTCTCTTCACCGCACTTCGAAGGCGGTGACCGCGGCTCCAGCAGCCACCGCGCCCACCACCACCGGCACCCATGGGCGGAAGTGGTGTCTGGACTCCGAACCCTCCCCGATGTATTCCCTGCTCTTCGCCACCCGCGCCACTTCGCTGTAGGAATGCGTCTCCTCAGCGTTCGAATCCGAGTCGGTCAAGGTAAACGACGCCGGAGCTACGGTGCCCAGCAGGCCGGCGCGATCGGTGCCGTCGCGCAGCTCCACGTTGACATACGTTCCCGCCGCATAATGCTCCAGCCGCTTGTGAATCTTCCGCTCGTGCTTGTTGAGATTCACTGCCGATTGCGCTTGAGCTCCGGGCACCAGCGCCAGCAATGCCCAGGCCAGCGCCAGCCGGATCGCCGATCTGCCGCCAAAGACTGTTTGCATACAAGCCTCCGGAAACGAAAGAGCAGGAACTGAGGAAGAAACCCGACGTTGAGTTGGGAAGCGGTGAAGGACTCTTGGCCGCTCTACCATACCATTAGATGTACAAATTAACCGCGGTGTGAAGGTCTCGAAAGCCGGGTTGCGATTCCAAAAAGTAACCAGACTCTCGGGGAGGCCCTCGGCGCGGTCCAAATTGGTCCATTGCGTTCTCTATCCGGGAGAGTATGATGGTTCTCCTCTAGGTTTTTCACTGCCCGCAAACGGGAGTCTTCCGTCATGCTGCGACCCGTCCGGTTCTGCGCCCTGTTCTTCTGCTCCCTATTCCTGCTCGCCGCCGAAAACCACACCGCCTCAGGTCAAGCCACGGCGGTCCAGCCGGCCCCCGCAACCGCGCAACCCGCTCCAGCTGCTCCCGCGTCCCCCACGGCGGATACCGCGAACGCGGCCTCCGGAAGCGGCATTCATCTCGATATCGTCGTCACCGATCGCTCGGGAAAACCCGTTCCAGGGCTGACGGCATCGGATTTCACGCTTCTCGACAACAATCAGCCGGCAAAAATTGTCTCTTTCCAGGCCTACGCAGGATCCGCCGCCCCGACTGACCCGCCGGTCCAGGTGATCGTCCTCTTTGACACCGTTAATACCGACTTCGACGCCGTTTCTTATACCCGGCAGCAAGTGGAGAACTTTCTGCGCCAGAACGGCGGGCATCTGGAGCAGCCCGTCTCGCTCGTCTTTCTCACTAATTCTGGCTTCCAACCTCAGGGACCGCCCACGCAGGACGGTAACGCGCTGGCTGCGGCTCTCGATTCATCCCAGGGCCATTTGCGCACCATCACCCGCTCGACTGGCGCATATGGCGCCATCGAGCGCATGGAGATCTCCTCCCAGATGCTCGAAAACATCGCCCATCAGGAGGTCAACGTCCCGGGCCGCAAGCTTCTTATCTGGGCCGGTCCGGGATGGCCCATGCTCGACTCGAACAATATCAACATCTCCTATAAGGGGCAGCAGTCGCTCTTCGCCGAAATCGTCGAGCTCTCCACTTTGCTGCGCGAGGCGCAGGTGGATCTTTACAGCGTCTCGCAGGGAATGCCCGGCGCCGAGACCTACCTTTATGAGTCCTTCCTCAAGGGCGTGAAGAAGGTTTCCCAGGCAAATATTCCCAATCTCGGCCTCAAGGTTCTCGCCGTGCAGAGCGGCGGTCTGGCGCTGCCGCCGACGAACGACCTGGCCGCTTCTCTCAATACCTGTGTCCGCGACGCCGGCACCTATTATTCGGTCTCTTTTGAGCCGCCGCCGGCCGATGGCCCCGACGAGTACCACAAGCTCGATGTCCGGCTGGATAAGCCCGGCCTTACTGCACGGACCAACACCGGCTATTACGACGAGCCCGCCGGCCGCTGACCGGCTGATCGATCGGCACCGAAAGGGATTCCGCAGCCGGCCTGAGCCCTTCTCCGCGCCTTGACAGTGGTCAATTCCCCTTCCTACAATGGATAAGGAGAGAACCGCGAATTATCACCTTAAGTTGCTGAATTAGAGAGACTTAGGGAAATCGAAGCGCGACCTTCGAGCGGCAGCGACTTATCCCCTGCCGTTCTCGGATCGCGGCGGGTGCCCTCGACAAAGAATGCCTGAAACGCGCCTGAGCACACGAGAACGGCTGGTACTGACGGCCCTTATCGACCTCTACATCGCCACAGGCGAACCGGTGGCCTCGCAGGCGCTTGCCGTTTATTTCGACAATCGCGAAGGCTTGAGCTCGGCCACGCTGCGCAACGTCATGTCCACCCTGGGCGAGATTGGCCTTCTGGAGCAGCCGCACACCTCCGCCGGGCGGGTTCCTACGGCCGCCGCTTTCCGTTTTTACGTGGAGCAGCTCACGCAGTCCGGTCGCACCGTAACTCTGGCGCAGGCAGGCGTGGGAGCCGCTTCCGCAGCGCCCGCGCCGTTGAGCGAGGCCCGCCGGGGCCAGATCGAAGAAAGCCTCTCGGGTGTGACAAGCTCGAACGATTATCTTGAGCGTACCTCCCACGTGCTGGCCCTTATTTCCAGCGGTCTCGGCGTGGCGCTCGCCAGCTCCACGGCCGGCCAGGTGCTCGAGCACATCCACTTTTCGCGTCTCGCCTCCGGCCGTGTGCTGGCCGTGCTCGTTACCCAGGCCGGCACGGTGCAGGATCGCGTTCTCATCCTCGACCGCGAGATAACGCATCTTGAGCTGGAGACAGCCGCCCGCTATCTTAATGAAAACTTCCGCGGCTGGCCCATCGAGCGCATCCGCACGGAAGTGGCCCGCCGCGTGGAAATGGAGCGCGAGGCCTATCGCCAGCTGCTCGCTTCAGTCGAAGAGCTCTGCCGCAAGGGCGCGCTCGCCGAAACGGAATCCGCGCCGGCCATCTTCGTCGACGGCATCGCCAATCTCATCGCTGCCGAGCAAGATCGCGAACGGCTGCGTCAGATGCTCCTCGCCCTCGAAGCCAAGCAGCGCCTGATCGAGCTGCTCAACGCCTATGTCGACGGCCACCGGCAGGAAGTGCGCGTGGTCGTCGGCCTCGATGAAGCCTCACCGGCCATGCAGGACCTGGTGCTCATCGGCGCCCCGGCGCGGCTTGGCGAGGCCAGGCTGGGAACGGTCGCCGTTATCGCACCCACGCGCATCCAATACCAGGAGATGATCCAGGCAGTCAGTTACATCGCCCGGCTTTCGGAGCGAATCTTCGACGTTCCCGCCGAATGACGGCGGAGACGCCTGCGCCTGGGGTCCCGTAAGCGACATCGAATGAAATGAGGGAAAGCCCCGAACGCCGAGGTGGCGTAACTGGACGATACCCATGGAGCCGGACGGGGCCAACGAAATGGAACGAAGAGGACGTAAGGAAATGCGCAAGCAGGAATCGGAATCAAATCTGATGGAGCGGCTCGAGATTCCCGCAGGTGAAGCCGGGGACGGGGGAACAGCGCCGGAAGCCGAAGCCGCGGGGAAGACCGGCGAGCGCTCGGAGGCCGCTCAACCCTCCGCGCCTGCACAGCTTTCGGAAATCGACCAGTTAACTGCGGAGCGCGACCAGTTGCTCGACCGTCTTGCGCGTCTGCAGGCCGAGTTCGACAACGCTCGCAAGCGAGCCGAGCGCGAGCGCCTCGAATTCCGCGACTACGCGGCCGCCGGCGTGATTGAACAGTTTCTCCCCGTGCTCGACAACTTCAATCTGGCCCTCAAGTCGACAGGCTCGACCGAGCAGCTGCGCTCCGGCGTCGCGCTCATCGTCAAGCAGATGGAGGAGACTCTGCGCCAGCTTCAGGTGGTGCCGGTTCCGGCCCTCGGCGAAGTCTTCGATCCTCGCGTGCATGAGGCACTGGGCGCGGTGGATCGCGACGATTTGCCCGACCAGCATGTGGCCGAAGAGGTCCGCCGCGGCTACAAGCTCCGCGACCGCCTTTTGCGCCCTGCGCTGGTGCGCGTGGCGCACAATTCCAAACAGGCCAGCGAGTGAACATTGGCCTGCACCCCGGTAAGGTTTGAATCGGAAAGCGAATGAGTTCTAATACAGGTGTGGGAAAAGCAGATTACTACGAGGTCCTGGGCGTTGCGCGCGACTGCTCGGATCAGGAGCTGAAGAGCGCCTATCGCAAGCAGGCGCTGAAGTATCATCCTGACCGCAACCCCGGCGACCGCGCGGCCGAAGAGAAGTTCAAGGAAGCGAGCGAAGCCTATCAGGTGCTGAGCGATGCGGACAAGCGCGCGGCCTACGACCGCTTCGGTCACGCCGGGCTGGGCGCGCAGGGCTTTACCGGCAGCCCGTTTGCCGGCGGCGTCGATCTTGGCGACATCTTCGGCGATCTCTTCGGCGAAATGTTCAATATGGGCGGCGGCTCGCGCCGCGCTTCGCGCCAGCAGCGGGGCGACGATCTGCGCTTTGATCTCGCCATCAACTTTGAAGACGCTATCTTCGGCACGGAGACTGAAATCAAGATCCGGCGCCTTGAAACCTGTGCTCATTGCCAGGGGCGCGGCAGCGCCTCGGGACGGGGACCGACGGTTTGCACCCAGTGCCAGGGTCGCGGGCAGATTCGCTATCAGCAGGGCTTCTTCTCCGTTGCCCGCACCTGCGGCGCCTGCAACGGCACCGGTTCCGTAATTGGCGACCCCTGCGCGGCCTGCCGTGGCGAAGGCCGCGCGGCCACTGAGATCAAGCTCCACGTCAAAGTGCCGCCGGGCGTCGAGGAAGGGACCCGCATTCGCTACTCCGGCGAGGGCGATGCCGGCCGCGCCGGCGGACCCAAGGGAGATCTCTACATCGTTCTTTCCATCCGCGCGCATGATTTCTTCGAGCGCCACGGTCACGACCTGCACTGCGTGATTCCCATCAGCTTTCCCCAGGCCGTTCTGGGCGCGGAGTTCGAAATGCCCGCACTCGACGGCCCCGTG
>JASHTS010000058.1 GCA_030040425.1 Acidobacteriaceae bacterium
GTTGGCACGGTGGAGAGCACGCTCGCTGGGCTGATGGCGGCAGTGATCGTCACCGGTTGCCCGTAGGTGAGAGACGTCGCGGCCGGGGTTACCACCAGGCTCGTCGGCGTTTGCGTATTCGTTAAGGAAAACGAAGCTGGCGTGCTGACCCCTGCCACCGATGCCGAGACCGGATACGCCGCCGGACCGGCGATTCCGTTAGCCATCGCGGTTACACTGGCATTGCCGTTACTGCCGGTCGCCACAGTCGTGGCAGACAGGGTCGCGCTCGCGCCCGAAGATGGTGCGGCAAATGTGACGGTCGTGCCGGAGACCGGATTGCCGTTTGCATCCGTGACATTCACTGTCAGCGCATTGGCGAACGCCTGACCGATCGCCGCGCTCTGCCCGCTGCCAGAGACGACGGTAATGGCTGCGGGCGACGATGTGGAACAGCCGGGCGCCGGCGCGACGTAGTAGAGCAACGCGGGTTCGGGAGGATCGCTGGAACTCGGCTGAATGGCGTACACATATCCCGACGCAGTCGCAGTATTGACCACCGGAGGTTCCAGCGCAAAGAAGCTCTGGGTTCCGGCGAGCTGGGTGAGGGAGGGACTGCCGGTGGAGCAAAGAGGGGTGGTCATGCCCAGCGCGCCCGTCCCGGATGCGCCATTGTAGTTGTAGGAGCTGAATGACAAAACGATCTGCGTCGATACCGGATCGTAGTTGAGCTGGCCCCAAGGTTCGGCCGGACCGGGAATCTGCGCCAGGGGCGTGCTCGTGCTGAGGGCGGTTTCAGTCAGCGAGTTCAGGTCCCATTCAAGGAGCCAACCGGTCTGGGGTTGGTCGATGGGGAGATTGGCGTTGTAGGCCGTGCCGTAAACCACCGGCTCGCCGGTCGTAGGATCGGTACCGATATCCGCGCCGCCGATCGCGTTGTACAGGTTTTGCGGCTGCGAGGGAATGTTCGAGACCGCTGCTGCCGGTACCGTAATGTTGACGGTCGAACCGGTCGCGGGCTGGCTGCTCGTGAAGAAATTGAACTGCGTGGTGTCCAGAATCGTAACCGGAGCGGGCAGGCTCGCAGCCGAGGTGGGGTTCTGATTGACCAGGACCAGGTTGCCCGTCGTGCCTTCAATAAACAGTGCGACCGCATCGAACGTGGTTGTTGTACTGCCGGCGGTATAGCCGGCCACCCACAGGAGATTGCTCGCGGGAGTGTCGCTCTGATTCGGATCGTAGACAAAGAATCCCGGAGTTGTGTTGGTCCCCTGCGGGGGAGACCCCGCACCCAGATCGTCGATGTAAACCCGGTGATATTGGGGATCGATCACGATGGGGCCGTAATACACCGAGTCATCCAGCGTGAGCTGCGCGGGCGTTGGCAGCGGCGACGACGGCCAGGGAGCGATGGGCAGAATATACAGCGAATCGGAGTTGGGGCCGTAGGAGTTCACAACGTACATGTTTCCCTGCGCCACATCCACATTCATCTCTACGTACGAATTCGGAGTGGCGCTCAGATTCAGCAGCTGCCCTTGCGTGCAGATCCCCGTTGTCGGGTTGATGGATTCATAAGCCGCGAAGAGTCCACCGCCGGTGACCATCGCCAGGTAAATATTGCTGTTGGCAAAATCGATGAAGATCGCCCCCCTGGTGACCGAAAGGCTTGACCCGGGTACCGTGAAGGCCGGGCACCCCTGACCGGGCAGTTCCCCCCCATTTTGCAGCAGGCTCACGGACGAATCGCTGTTGAGCACGGCATTGTATGCAAGGCCCGAAGCGTTGTTCGGATTGATAGCGACGGGAGACACAGAGGTGGTGACCGTACCCAGCTCCGGCGCGCCCGCCTGCGCAACAGTTAGAACGGTTGACCCGCTTATGCTCCCCAGGGCCGCGCTTATGGAGGTGCTGCCTGGCGCAACTCCTGTTGCCAAGCCCGCACTGGTGATCGTGGCAGCAGCCGTGTCGCTGGAACTCCACGTCGCCGAGTCGGTCAGATTCTGGGTGCTGCTATCGCTGTAAGTTCCCGTGGCGGTGAACTGCTGCGTGGCGCTCGCGTCTATCGCCGCATTTGCCGGTGTCACTGAGATCGAGACAAGCGTCTGTCCACCGGTTCCGGCGCCGGCGCCCGTTAAGGCGTAGGTTTGGTCATAATCGCCTGCGATATTGGCATCGGGCGTACCCTGCGCTGCATTATCTACGAAAGTAAGATCCTCGCTATAGGAGGTAACAGCGGCGGGCTCGAAGTAGAGACTGAACGTGCAGGAACCGCCTGCGGGGATCGACGATTGGGATGCGCCCGATGTGCAGCTTACTGAGTTTTGGCCGAATGGCGCCGTAGGACTGGTTACGCTCGAAATCGAAAGCGCCGCCTGTCCTGTGTTTGACAGGGTAACCGTTGCATTGGCGTCCTGCCCTACCGTAACGGAGCCGAAGTTGAGGCTAGCCGGCGAAAACTGCGCAACGGGCGCGGACGCGAGCGCCGGCACAGCGAGCTTATAGACTGTGCCCACCGCTTTGGCCCCGCCCCCGTCGGTTGTTCCGTAGAGGTTCCCGTCACTGGCCTGGATCACTCCCCCATCCGGAATTTCGCCGTCTGTGCAGTTGCTTTGTGAGCAAAAACTGTACAGCGTGGTCAGGGCGCCCGCCGGAGTGATTCTGAAGACCGTTCCCCCGGAGCCGTTGGCCCCGCCCCCATAGGTTGTTCCGTAGAAGTTTCCGTCGCTGGCCTGGATCAGGCCCCCGCCGAATGGACTGGTTCCGTCTGTGCAGTCGCTTTGCGAGCAGAAGCTGTAGAGCGTAGTCAGCGCGCCTGCCGAGGTGATTTTGAAGACTGTTCCCTGATAGTTGGCCCCACCCTCGTAGGTTGTCCCGTAGAAATTGCCGTCGCTGCCCTGGATCAGTGGCGCTTCGGGGCCTTCGCCGTCCGTGCAGTTGCTCTGCGAGCAAAAGCTGTAGAGCGTAGTCAGCGCTCCTGCCGGGGTGATTTTGAAGACGGTTCCCCGGTTGTTGGCCCCGCCCCCGTCGGTTGTCCCGTAGAAATTCCCGTCACTGCCCTGGATCAGGCCTGCCACGGGCGAGGAGCCGTCGGTGCAGTTGCTCTGCGAGCAAAAACTGTAGAGTGTAGTGAAGGTGCCGCCAGGGGTGATTTTGAAGACCGCTCCGCGGCCGTTGGCGCCGCCCGCTTGAGCGATCCCATAGAAGTTTCCGTCGCTGCCCTGGGCCAGACTTCCGTAAGAAGCAGGACTCTGGCCGTCCGCGCAGTCCGTTTCCGAGCAAAAAGTGTAAAGCGTGGTGAGCGCGCCGGCCGGAGTGATCTCGAAAATAGTTCCGTAGTTGCCGTTGATCCCGCCTAAGCCGGTTGTCCCGTAGAAGTCCCCGCCGCTGCTCAGGGCCAGCGGCGCGCTGGGAGAGTTACCGTTCGCGCAGGCGGTGTTGCCTGGCGAGCAGAAGTCAAGGCATTCGGTTGTCATTCCGGGTTGCGAGCAGAAGCTGTAGAGCGTAGTCAGCGCGCCGGCTGCGGTGATCTCGAAGACCGTCCCCCCGTAATAGCTCTGGGGGGTTGTCCCGTAGAAGTTGCCGTCGGCGCCCTGGACCAGGCCCGCGATGGGGTATTCGCCGTCCGTGCAGCCGGTCTGCGAGCAAAAGCTGTAAAGCGTCGTCAGCGTCGCCTGGGTCTGTGCCCCGAGCGAATGCGGCGCCGTCAGCCATCCGGCCGCGATGACGATGGCTGCGGCAATGGTCCGCGCGAACCGCGTTTGCTCGCGTGAGGCCGCTTGAGCGTCACGAATTGTCCCTGGCCGTCTGTCCATCTCGCCTCCTGGTCATCACGCGCCGCAGAATGATTAGCTCGCGGATTTACTGGAAGCTGATGGTGACGGTAACGCTGATGGTTTGACCCGGGCTGTAGGGCACGGCAGGAGGGTCGCCGTTCTGGCCGTCGAGGTTACGTTCCGTGAAGACGTTGTACTCGAATGAATTTACGTTGGTATTGAACGAGCCGTTCTGGACGTTATAGAAGGTCAGGCAGTTGCCGGGCGTGGAGTTCGTGTCGCAGGTAAAGAAGACCGTCTCGACGTCGTTGACATCGCCTCCGCTGGCGGCAGTGGCGGTAACGCTGCCCTGGAGTTCGATACCCGCTGCGCCTATCGAGCCTTCTATCGAGCCTTGCGAAGAAATGGTCGGGGCGGTGACGGCGAGATTGGTGGAACATGGGTACGTCTGGCCGTTCGGGGGGATGACGGGGCCCGATCCACTTTCAGTTGCCTGAGCTGCCAAGCAGATGCCGCTCAAAAGGCTTTCATCACCCTTGGCATTCGCTCCCGTAGTGATCAGGCAGGTTGTTCCGCCTGATACAGTTACGTAGACGGTGCCCAACGGTGCGCAGGGGCCAGACTCTGAGAACGTAAGGAGATACGATGGCCCTAGAGAACCGACCACCGGAGTGTAGTTCGTCGAGGCGCCATTCAAAAGCACTGACAGGCCACCCGAGGAGTTGTTTCCGGCGATGAGGGCAGAGAGGAAGGTTGCTCCTGCACTCTGGATCTCATTCTCAAACTCCCGCCGTGCCGTCACCGTCCCGTCCGGGTTCTCCACCTCGATGACCCAGTGCCCATGCACTTTGATCCCATCGTGCATACTCCCGCCGCCGGCGGGCTGCTCGGCCTGCGGGGCGGGTGACGGCGCCGTTCCTAATACTGCTGGCGCGGGCTTCGAAGCCGCTTGCGGTTGTGTCTGCGCCCGGCTGACACCGGCCGCACCCGGCATTCCAACCGCAATACCAATTACCCACGCCATAGCGTGACCTGCAATCCTCTTCCGGTTTCTTCCCTCGCTCATTTTCTTCTCCTCTCCATGGCTTGAGATTGGGGCGGCGAGATGCGGTCCTCTGGGTGCGAGCCTTGGCTCCGCCGTCACGTCCTGACTGCCTGTGCATCCGTCAGAGCCTCCTGCGCGGAAAT
>JASHTS010000059.1 GCA_030040425.1 Acidobacteriaceae bacterium
ACTAACAAAGAAATGACTTGACAGTCATTCCAAAGGAGTGGTTTAATCTCCTCCGCACACGCAATCTTGGGAATCATGTCGCAAACACAACCGTTTGTCTTATGGTGATTGACAAAAATGGCGAATTCTAACGTGTGCGCCGGCACGGCACCGGAAGGAAATTGCGCCGCTGGAGCCGAAACGCGGCAATCGTTAGCTGTTGAGGAGGCAATGCATGAAAAATGGGATGCGGTGGATCCTGCCACTTCTTCTTCTGGTGAGCGGGAGCGGGATGTGTCTGGCTCAGAACACGAACTCAGGCGACCTACGCGGCACCACGACCGATACAACCGGGGCCGTGATTCCCGGCGTAACGGTGACGGTTACCGATGTGGACAGGGGGGTCGTGCGCACATACACAACGGACGGAGCCGGACTCTACGACACGGGCGCGATTCCCGAAGGTCATTATCTGGTCAAGTTCGTCAAGGACGGCTTTGAGACCTTGGTGCGCGGACCCGTCACCTTGACGCTGGGCATCGAAGCTGTCAACGCTGAAATGAATGTCGGCACGGTTTCGACACAGGTGACCGTGACCACCGATGTTCCCATGCTCAACACCGAGACCGGGTCGCTGGAACCGACCCTTGAGGCGGACACGATGGACGAGCTGCCGCAGGTGGGCAGCGGGAACGGCGGCGGAGCCGACTGGGAGAACTTCATTCAGTTGATGCCCGGCGCAGTGGGAACGCCGGAAAATCAAAACGGCGAGGCTCCCGGACAGGGCAACAACGTTGGAACCAGCGCCTCCATCAACGGCAATGAGCCTTATCAGTCCTATCTCCAGGACGGAGCCACGACCACTCTGCCCATGAGCCAGAACTCCGACGTTACCATCTTTGAGACCACGGCGGAAGTCAAGGTCAGCGCCACCGCATTCTCCGCGCAATATGGCCTCGGCGACATCGTCTACAACCAGATCACCAAGAGCGGAACCGACAAGTTCCACGGCGCGGCGTACGAGTATAACCAGAACAATGCCTTTAATGCCGCGAGCTATGCTTTCGGCACGGGAAGCGTTCCCCATCTCCGCTTCAACAATTTCGGGGGCGCAGTCGGCGGACCGGTCTTGCCGCGGTCGGTTTTCCGCCACTCCTTCTTCTATTTCGACTACGACCGGACAATCAATAACGGTACCGGGAACGTACAGACCGTCACACTGCCCAGCACCGCCGAACTGGGAGGCGATTTCACGGGCACCACCGTGAGCGGCGCTCCACTCCCCACCCTCTACGATCCCACTACGCAGACGGTCACGACCACGGGGACCGGTTGCAGCGTATCCGCACCCTGCATCACGCGCCAAAGCTTCATTTCGGAAGGGTACGGCAACAAGATTCCTTCAGGCATGATCGACCCGGCGGCCAAGGCACTCATCGCCTACGTGCTGACAACGAAGGGTTATCCGGCGTCGGTAGGCTCCTACGGAGCCAACAACTTCCAGCTTCTCGGACCCTCGGGCTCGTCTCCGGAAACCAAGTACTTTGGCCGCTGGGATACGGACCTGGCTTCCAACAATCGGCTCACTCTCACAGAGACGGAGAGCGATGCCCCCGGACAGGCTCCAGCCATTTTCTACCCGCTCCAGGGCCAGTCACAGGATGTGAGCCGGGACAACGCCGCGATCTCCGATGTGTGGACGATCAGCTCGCACGTCATCAACGAAGGGCGCCTGGGCTTTACCGACCAGTTGAACTTCTTTGTGCCTTACAGCGAGAATCACAACTATTCGACAGTGCTGGACATGCCTGCCTTGCAAGATGACGTCTTTCCGAACATCAGCATCAACAATTATTGGAGCGGCAAAGTGGGGAGCGCTTCGCACTCCGTTTACAAGGAGATGGTGTTCGATCCGTCCGATGTGGTGACCCTGATCAAGGGCCGCCACGTGCTGCACTTCGGCGGCGAGTTCCTGATCAACCGCGCCGACTCCACGGCGTGGGGGAACGAGAACCCCGGCAACTTCAACTATTCCGGCAACTACACGTCGCAATCGGGCAGCTCTACTGCGGCCACCAGCGGTGACGCCTTCGCAGATTTCCTGCTCGGCGATGTCAGCAGCTGGGGTGCGAACAATACGCCCGAGTTCGCCGGACGCTGGAAGAGCCCGCAGTTGTTCGTCCAGGATGACATCAAAATGCGGCCCAACCTCACCGTGAACCTGGGTGTGCGGTGGGAGGGCGAGACCGGCTGGCGCGATGCCAAGGGCAACCAGACAACCTTCGATCCCGCGGTTCAGAACTTCAACTATAACTCCACAGGAACGGCGGCGCAGATCGCCGGCCTGCCGATCGGCGCGCCAATCGCAGGCGGCATGTGGTACGAGCTGCAGGGACAAAACGGCCGCACCACGCTGCAGGCGCCCAAGTACAATATCTGGCTGCCGCGCCTCGGCTTCAGTTTGCAGATCAGGCCCCAGACCGTCATCCGCGGCGGCATTGGAATGTTCGCCTCGACGTGGAGCGAAGACACCTACGGCGGCGGCGAAGGCAATGCCTTTGGCAGCAGCGGCGGCTACGGCGACAATACCAAGGGCATTTGCCCTGTAATGCAGACGAGCGGTTCATTAGCCGCGGTGGACACAACGGATGGCGACTGCGGGACGGGCGGCTACGATCTCAACCCCGCGGAAAGCACTACTTACCTAACCGCTCCGACCACAGTGTACGCAAAGAACGGCTCGGGCGTGTCGGCAAACGAGTACCATACGCCGGTGCCTTACAACTTCCAGTACGACTTGACGTTGGAACAGCAGTTCCTGAGGGATTGGACGGGATCGCTCAGCTACGTCGGCAATAAAGGCATCAACATGATCTTCCCCAACGACATCAACCAGGTTCCGGAGAGCGAGCTCAGCGCGAACGATACGGCGTTTATGCCTTATCAGCTCTACCAGGGGATCGCCGGCAACACCAACAACGCCTCATCCAACTACAACGCTCTGGATGCGGTGCTGGACAAGCGGATGACCTATGGCCTGAACCTCAGCGTCAACTACGGATGGTCCCACTTCCTGAACGAGATGGACGGCTCGGGCTGGGCCAACCGCGATGGCAATCTGGCGGTGCAGAATTCGTATGCGCCAAGGCAAAACTACGGCAATTCCAACTTCGATGTTCGCCAGGCGTTTCGAGGGTATGCTGTGTACGAGTTGCCGTTCGGGAGGGGCAAAATGTTCCTGAACGACAATGCCGTAGCCGACGAAGTGCTTGGAGGCTGGGAGGCGTCGTCCACCTTCATTGCGGAGTCCGGCAATCCGGTCTTGATTGTCGTCGACAGCCAAGCGAGTAACGACAATGCAAATAGCGAGCCCAAGGGGATTGTGGGAGGATTGACCGACAGCGGCAACCAGGTGCTGTATCCCAATCTGACCGGCAACTACAAAGACATGGGTGGCATTGCACACTGGTACGACGTCAGCGCCTTCAGCGTTCCGGCTCCTTACACCTTCGGTACCTTCGGCAGGAACGCCCTGCGGGGTCCGGACATGACCAATATCAACTTTGCGCTGGGTAAGAGCTTCGACCTTTGGCCGGAGCGCGGCGTGAAGTTCCAGATTCGGGCCAGCGCGGACAACGTCCTCAACCACCCGAGCTTCGGACAACCCGGCAGAAACGTCGGATACAGCGCGGACAGCTCCGCAATCACCAGCACGACGATCAACGGCAGAGCTCTTGAGTTCTACGGGCGCCTGTCGTTCTAAAAACGGCGCCATTCAACCTGGAGAGGACGGCGCAGCGGCGCCGTCTTTTCCATTTTTCACCGAGCTTCGGGTTGATTATCATGGAATGATCATGTCCGCCAAGACTGTCCTGCTCGCCTTAATGGTTGCGCCAGGACTTTTCCTACCGCTGCCCTGCCAGAGTCCTTCCAATCCACAGGAACAGATCGAGGCGCACGAACGGCTTGCCCAGCAGTACCTCGGCGAGCAAAGGCCGGATCTCGCGATTCCGGAGCTCGAAAAAGTGGCCGCTCTCGATCCGGATAACGTCGAAGCGCGCGCAAATCTGGGTGTTCTGCTTTTTTTCCGCGGGGATTACGCGCAGGCCGTGCCGCACCTTCAGGCGGCCGTCCGCCTGAAACCGGACTTGCCGAAGATCCAGGCACTGTTGGGATTGGCGGAGGAGTATACGTCCGATCTTGCCGGCGCGCGCAAGAACCTAGAGGCTTCGTTTCCGCTGATTGAGGAGAAGAAGCTGAAAGTCGAGGTGGGGCTCGATCTGGTCGGGCTTTACAACGGAAGCAACGACCTGGACTCGGCGGCGAGCGTCATCGCGGCCTTGCGCAAGGCCGATCCCGAGAATCCGGAAGTCTTGTACGCGGCGTATCGCACCTATGCCGATCTCTCGGGAGAGTCCATGCTCGAGCTTTCCCTGGTGGCCCCTGACTCGGCGCAGATGCACCAGTTGCTGGCACACGAAGAAACGAGGGAAGGCAACACCAACGGCGCGATCGCGCAATATCGCCAGGCCATTGCGATCGATCCCCATCTGCCGGGCGTGCACTTCGAACTCGCCGAGCTGCTCAACACCTCGCAGGATCCGGTCATCAAGAGGCAGGCCGAAGAGGAATATCGCGCCGCGGTCGAGGCCGATCCGCACGATGAAAAAGCAATCTGCAGCCTGGGCGAAATCGCCATGCAAAAGGGCGATCTGCAGCAAGCCTATGCGGACTTCTCGAAAGCCGTTGCGCTGCGGCCTGCCGATGCCGAAGCCAAGCTCTGGCTGTCCAAAGTCCTGATCCAGATGGATGAGCCCGACAAGGCGCTGCCGTTGCTCGAGGCCTCAGTGCAGCTGGATCCGACGGACGCCACCGCGCATTATCGCCTCTCTACTCTGTATCGGAGGGCGGGCCGAATGGAGGATGCCCGGCGGGAGGCGGAACTTTACCAAAAATACAAAGACATGAAAGACAAGCTTCGGGTTATTTATAAGGACATGCTCGTGCAGCCCGAAGAGATTCGCGAAGACGAGCCCGATGAGAAATAGGATTTCGAAGCAGAGCGCGGGCAAATCCCGAAGAGAATTACATTCCCCGTCACTGAGTCTTTGCGCGGCTCTGCTGATGGCGCTCGCGCCCGGGGCGCTGTTCGCGCAGATGGGCAATCCAACGCCGCTGTCGCCCGCCGAGCGGCAAAGAGCCGAGGCAGAAAGAGCGGCGACGGGGCCGGTTCCGAATTACCCACGGCTCGTCGACATTACGAAGTCGACCAGAATCATCTTCGACCACAAGTCCGACCCGGAAGCCAAGTTCATCGCCGAATCGATGAGCGGCGGCGTTGCGTTGATCGATTACGATGGCGACGGCTGGCCGGATATTTATTTTACCAATGCGCAAAGCGTGGATATGGCACTTCACGGGATTCAATCGCGCAGCGCGCTCTTCCATAACAATCATGACGGTACGTTTACGGATGTGACCGATAAAGCAGGCGTGGGCTATCCCTGTTCGTCGATGGGCTGGGCCATGGGCGCCGTAGTGGGCGACTATAACAACGACGGGCGGCCGGACCTGCTGGTTACCTGCCTCAACGGCGTGACACTCTACCGGAACAACGGCGACGGGACGTTTACCGATGTGACCAAGGCGAGCGGGCTTGGCGCCGATTCCGGATGGGCCGCGGGAGCAGCGTTCGGCGACTATGACGGCGATGGCCGCGCCGATCTTTTCGTGTCGCACTACGTGGATTTTCACCTCGACAATCTGCCCGTGTTCGGATCGAGCAAAGCATGCAAATACCTGGGGCTCGATGTGCAATGCGGGCCGCGGGGATTGCAGGGCCTGCCCGACAATCTTTACCACAACAACGGCGATGGAACTTTTACCGATGTCTCGAAGCAGGCCGGCGTGGACGATGCCGAACGCCGCTATGGACTCACCTCGATCTGGTCGGATTTCAATGACGACGGGAAGCTGGATTTATTTGTGACCAACGACGGCGAGGCGAATTACCTTTACCAGGGCGATGGCAAGGGGAAGTTCGAAGACGTGGCCCTACTTGCGGGCGTGGCCGCAAATGAGGACGGAGTGGAACAGGCCAACATGGGCATTGCCTACGGGGACTACCTCCACTCGGGACGCATGTCGCTCGCGCTCTCGCACTTCGACGTGGAGTATACGGCGCTTTATACCAATGACGGTGGCATGAACTTTACCGATAATTCCATCGCCTCCGGAATCGCGCGCGGGACGCAAGGCTACGTGGGCTGGGGCGACGCCTTTGTCGACTTCGCGAATAATGGATGGCAAGATTTTTTTCAGGTGAATGGGCATGTGTATCCGCAAGTGGATACCACCCACACGGCAACGCACTATCTTGAGCCAAAGCTGCTCTTTCTGAACCAGCATGACGGCACATTTCTGAATATCAGCCGCCGCGTGGGGCCGGCTCTGGAGACTCCTCAGGTCAGCCGCGGCCTGGCCGTCGGCGACCTGTTTAACGATGGCCGGATGGAAGCCGTGGTTGAGAATCTTGTGGGCGAGCCCATGATTCTACGGCCTGAGGGCGGCCCTCCCAATCACTGGGTGAGCTTTCAACTGCAGGGTGTGGAGTGCAATCGTCTTGCATTGAACGCACGGATGCGCGTGACCGCGGGAGATCTGGTTCAGACCGGTGAAGTCATCAGTGGGGGGAGTTATCTTTCGCAAAACGATCTGCGTCTTCATTTCGGATTGGGCAGTCATGAGTCATTAAATCAAGCCGAAATTCTATGGCCGGACGGGAAGAAGGAGGCGCTGACTCATCTGGCTGCCGATCGGTTTTACGTGGTTCGCGAGGGGCAGGGGATTGTTTCGAGTGAATTGCCGCAGCATTCCGCGAAGCTCCCCTAGGCCCCAGCGCGGTTGGCGCAACTTGAGGTGCGTTTTCAGGGCGAAGACTCGATGGGATTCGAAGCAAATGGGAAGGAACGATGCTCCACGGAAAGTCAACCATGAGCGATGGGCTTAGCCGGAAAGCACTGTCAACCGCGGTCTTGAGCTCAGGATTCAGTCTGACCGCTGCAGGCACCGTCATGCTCGGAGTGCTTTTACCGGTCCTTTCGCAAAAGTGGGGATTGCGCGACGATCAAGCGGGCCTTCTCCTGTTTGTCCAGTTCTTTGGTTCCGGGCTCGGCGCCTTCGCCACGGGACTGCACCGCATCCGTTCTCTTGCAACCGGGTATGGATTGATGGCCGCGACCCTTAGCGTTCTGATGCTCGGCGGATTTCGCACGGCCTACGCGGCGTTTCTCCTTTACGGCGTTGGCCTGGGGATGGCGATGACATCGACCAGTCTGCTGTTTTCCGATCGCTGGGGCGACGACCGCGCTGCCAAACTGGAATGGCTGAATTTTGTCTGGTCCGCAGGGGCAGTGGCGGGGCCCGTTGGCTTCCTGCCGTTTCTGCATCAGGGTGATTACCGAGCGCTCTTCGCAACGATTCTCGCTTTCTCGCTGGCCATGTTTGCATGGGTCGTTCTCAGGGAGCGAGAGGAAGTGCGTGTTACGCCGGCGCCGAGGTCGGGCCCGCGCGACCATTCGGCCCGCGTCGCGTTTTTTCTGCTTCTGCTTCTGGCGATGGGCACTGTGGGCGTAGAGGTAGCCATGAGCGGATGGCTGACGACCTTCTCTCACCGCGCGGGCATGCGCAGCGTGGCGGGTGCGGCTTTGGCAACATCCATTTTCTGGCTCGGAGAGATGGCCAGCCGATTTGCATTCTCGACGCGCCTGCTGGGCAGAGTGGGGCGCTGGGCTGTCCTGCGCTGGGGGCTCTGGGGTGTCACGGCCTCCGCGATCGCGGTAATTGCGGTGCCGCGGCCCGGGTTCATTTTCGTCGCAGCCTGGATGGCGGGCGCGTTTATCGGTCCTTTGTACCCACTGTTGCTTTCCTTCCTCCTCGAGCTTTCACCGTGGGGATGGTTTTTCGCGGTTGGGGGCTTGGGAGCGGCCATATTTCCATGGGCCACAGGTCTGCTATCGGCGCATTTCCACTCGCTCAGAATAGGACTTGCGGTGCCAGGGGTCACGGGATTGGCTCTGGCAGGGCTGGCTGCACTGGTTTCCCGGCATTTGCGCCCGCGCGGTGCTCCGATGCATGAGCTCACGGAAATGTGATGGAAACAATCACAGCACAGGCCCTCAGATTGCCGAAATGTTCCCCGAGCAAAGTTATAAAATCAACAGTAAAATCGATTCACTTGAGGGTCTGAGGAGCAGATGAACGATTCCGCGAACGACTCGAAAGGCAAAGATTCCCCTCGACCGAGGGTTCGGCAGACTGCCAGCCTGAAACAACTTGCCGAGCATTTGGGCTTGAATCCGGCGACGGTTTCCGTGGTTCTGAACGACGTGCCGGGAAGGTCGATTCCGCAGACGACGCGCGACCGGATCAAGGCTGCCGCCAAGGCGATGAACTACCAGCCGAACCTGCTGGCGCGATCGCTGCGTAACCGGCGGACGTTGACCATCGGAATCCTGGTGCCGGAGCTGGGCGACGGTTACCACACGCAGGTGATGAGCGGCATCGGCGACCAGCTGATCCA
>JASHTS010000060.1 GCA_030040425.1 Acidobacteriaceae bacterium
GGCTGACGGCGACTCGGCGTGGCCGGCAGGCGCAAACCCGCGGCCCATGGGCACGATTCTGCCGAAGTTGTGACTTCCGAAGTATAACAAAGCACCCCGGCGCCGACCCGCGTTTGCGCTGCGCCCCATGCTCTTGCGCGCGCGCGCCCTGCCAGGCCCGCATCTGCCGGCAATGCGTTAGCATTTGTGTAGCATGACCGGGTTTGCCGAGATCTTCGCCGACCGTCCCGTGCTCGCCGACGGCGCCATGGGCACCCTGCTTTCCGCGCGCGGCGTGATGAACAACCGCTGCTACGACGAGCTGAACCTGACCGATCCGGGCCGGATTCTTTCCGTGCACGAGGAGTATCTGCAGGCGGGCGCGGAGATTCTCGAAACCAATACCTTCGGCGCCAATCGCTTCCGTCTCACGCGCCACGGGCTCGGCGCCCAGGCGAAAGAGATTAACCAGGCCGGCGTGCGCCTGGCCCGTCAGGCCGTAGAACACTTCCAGCAAAGGCAGGCAGGCCATGCCTGGGTCGCAGGCTCCATCGGCCCGCTGGGCGTGCGTCTCGAACCGCTGGGCAAGACCGGCCTCGATGAAGCGCGCGCCGCATTCGCTGAGCAGATCGCCGCGCTCCTCGAGTGCGGACCGGAGAACGGCCAGCATCCCCGCGGCGTAGACCTTCTCATCATTGAGACCATGCCCGCGCTGAACGAGGCGCGCCAGGCGCTCGAGGCCGCGCGTTCCGTGGCGCCTGATCTGCCCGTGCTGGTGATGGTCGCCGTCGATGACGAAAGCAACTGTCTCGATGGATCCTCGCCCGCGCAGGCTGCCGCGCTGCTCACCGAATGGGGCGCCGGCGCCATCGGTGTCAACTGCTCCGCCGGACCGGCCACCGTATTGACCGCCATCGAGGCCATGCGGCGCGCCACCACGCTGCCCCTGGCGGCCATGCCCAACGCCGGCATGCCCCGCGCCGTGGAGGGCCGCAACGTCTATCTCTGCTCGCCGGAGTACATGGCTACCTTTGCCCGCAAGGCCGTCCTCGCCGGCGCGCAGATTGTGGGCGGCTGCTGCGGCACCACGCCCAACCACATTCGCGCCATGCGATCGGCCATCCGCGCCATGGACGAGCAAGCCCACGTCGAAGGCGCCGGCGCCGCGCCCGTCGAGAGCGCCGAAACACCGCCGGTTCCGCTCGCCGCGCGGTCGCGCATCGGCGCGCTGCTGGCCGAGAATAGATTCGTCGCCCTCGTGGAAATTCTTCCGCCCAAGGGCATCGATTGCTCGCAGGAGATCGAAGGCGCGGCGCTGCTGGCGCGGCTCGGCGCGCACGGCATCAATGTGTATGACGCCCCGCAGGCCTCTGCCCGCATGGGCGGCCTCAGCCTGTGCATCCAGATCCAGCAGCATACGGGAATGGATACGGTTCTGCATTACGCCTGCCGCGATCGCACCCTGCTCTCCATTCAGTCTGACCTCCTCGGGGCCTCGTCGATCGGCCTGCACAACATTCTTTGCGTGACCGGCGAACCCGCAAGCCTGGGAAATTATCCTGACGCAACTCAGGTATTTGACGTAGATTCCATCGGGTTGGTTAACATCGTTCACCGTCTGAATTTCGGGCTCGACATCGGCTCCAACGCCATCGGCGCCAGCACCAACTTCACCATCGGCGTAGCCGCCAATCCCGGCGCGCCCGATCTGGAGAACGAACTGCGCCGCTTCGCCTACAAGGTCGAGGCGGGCGCCGAATACTGCATCACCCGACCGGTCTTCGACCTGCGCCTGCTGGAGAATTTCCTGGAGCGCACGCACGATCACAAGATTCCCGTCATCGCGGGCCTGTGGCCGCTGGCCAGCCTGCGCAACGCCGAGTACATGAAGAACGATCTGCGCTTTTCCATGCCCGAGGAGATCATGCTGCGCATGGCCCAGGCCGAAACGCCGGAGGCCGCACGCCAAGAGGGAATCCGCATCGCGCAGGAGATGCTCGCGGCGGTGCGCCCGTCCGTGGATGGCGTGCAGGTCAGCGCGCCCTTCGGCAACTACACCGCCGCCGCCGAGGTGCTGGACAGCGTGCTGCGGAACGGCGCAGGTCCCAGGGAGTAGCTGCTATGCCTTCATTCGAAGAATCGCTCAAGAAACTCGAAGCCATCGTCGACAAGCTCGAAAAAGGCGATCTGGCTCTCGAGGAGTCGCTGAAGCTGTTCGAGGAGGGCGTGGGGTTGTCGGCCGCCTGCAAGAAGGAGCTCGACGCGGCCGAAGGCAAGGTGCAGGTGCTCATGAAGCAGCGCGATGGCTCGTTCAAGGCCGAGGCTTTCTCGTCCGACGAATCCTAGAACCGGTCGCATCATTCTTCGCGCTCGCAAGCAACCGCGCTTGCAGCCACTCCCGCATCGGCACGGGAATCCGCGCAAAATCCGCCAGTTGAAAAACCGGGATTGTGCCAGGCAGAAGTTCTTCGCCGGACTCCCGCGCAGCCCTGCACACCGTCGCCTGCTTTGCCCGCTCCACGCCCGCAAAAGATGCTTTCCGCGGCACCTTCGCATCCGGCTCGATAGCCAGACAAAGATCGGGCTGCAAATGGCGCACCACCCGATTCGACTCGAAAATGAGATCGGCCTCCGCGCCCACCATCGCTCTCAGTTCGCGCAGCCGCTCGCCCAGCTCGGGATCGGGCGCGCTCACCAGAAACGCGCGCCGCGCGCCCGCGGCAAGATAGCGCGCCGTATCGGCTCCCTGCTCCGCGGCCGATTTTTCCCCCGCAGTTTGTTCCGCAGCTTGCTCCCCAGTCCGTTCCGCAGTTTCTTCATAGATGCACGCGAGGCCCGCATGCGCGTGCGTCGTCACCTTCACCGCAATCCAGTCGAACTCCCTGAGCGCGGCGATGAGCCCACAGACCAGCGCGGTCTTGCCCGAGCCGCGCGCGCTGCCGCCCACCACCACGATCGCCATTCCTGTCCCTGTTCCCTGTTCCCTGCTCCCTACTCCCTATCCGCTGCCTTCTTCGCCAGCCGCGCCAGAACCGCCTGCTCGCGCAACACCTGTTTGAGCGGTCGTGCCGGCGTCCCATAGAGCACCGTCCCCGGCCGCAGGCCTTCGTTGCTCACGGTCTTGCCGTTGAACACGCCCGATTGCCCGCCGAGAATCACACCCGGCCCCACGTGCGCATGGTCGCCAATGCCCACCTGTCCGGCGAGAACTGCTCCCTGCCCGATGGTCGAGGAACCCGATATGCCGGTGAGCGCCACCAGGATCACGTCCTCGCCCACGTCGCAGTTGTGCCCAACGTGCACCAGGTTGTCGATCTTCGCCCCGCGGCGGATGCGCGTCTCTCCCAGCGCCCCGCGGTCGATGGTCGAGTTGGCGCCGATCTCCACGTCGCTCTCAATCACCAGCGTTCCCTGCTGCGGAAACTGCGTATAGGCGCCGGACTCAGGATCGCGCACGTAGCCGAAGCCGTCGGCGCCCAGCACCGCGCCCGCGTGCACCACAACATGATGGCCGATCCGCGTCTCCGGATAAATCACCACGCGCGGATAGATGCGGCAAAAGCTTCCCAGCGTCACGCGCTTGCCGATCACCGCGCCCGCTTCAATATGCGTCCCCTCGCCGATGTGCGCAAAATCTCCGATCACGGCATTCGGACCGATGGAAACACCGGCTTCCATCTCCACATGCGCGCCGATCGTCGCCGTGGGGTGAACACCGCTCGATGCCAGCGGCGGCTTGAGCACCTTAGCTGCCAGCGCAAACCAGAGGCGCGGATGCTCGGCCTCCACGATGCATCGGTCCGGCGGGTACTCGGCGACGCATCCAGGGGGAAGCACCACCGCGGCCGCAAAGCTGTTCAGCGCCTTTGCCGCCGATTCCGCGTTCTCAGCGAAAACCAGTTCTGATGGACTGGCAAACAGGCTGGAGCTGACGCCATCGATCTCCTGTTGCGGAGTCCCCTGCGCCAGCTTGCCGCCGAGAGTTTCGATCAGTTTGCCTAGCTCCACGATACCCCTCAATAAATCGGAGTCTCCCCCGCCGGCCGCGTCTTCCATCTGCGATGAATCCACAGCCACTGGTCAGGATAGCGCCGAATCCAGCTCTCGATCACGCTCGTACACATCTGTGTTCCGGCAAGGATGTCCGCGGCCACATCTTCCGTGCGCGGCATCTCGATCTCCGGCCCGAAGTGCAGAACGTAGCGCCGCGCCGCCCGCTCCCATAGCATGAACCCCGGCAGCACCGCGGCGCCGGTCTTGCGCGCCACATGCGCAAGTCCGGTGGCCGCGCAGGCTTCGACGCCGAAAAAGCGCACAAACGCTCCCTGCGGCGGAGTCATGTTCGTGTCCATCAGAATGCCTACTGTCCCGCCCTCGTGCATCGCCTTCAGCAGCCCGCGTCCAAAGTCGTCCTTGTGCAGAACGAAATTGCCATGAAGGCTGCGGATGCCGTTCACATAGGCATCCAGCGGTCGATTATCCAGCCGGCGGATCACCATACCCATGGGATGACCCATGAGCGAGTGATAGAAACTCGAGAGCTCCCATGCGCCCAGATGTCCGGTGACGATCAGAACACCCCTGCCCTTCGCCTGCGCGGCCTGGTACTGCTCCAGGCCTTCCGTGCGCAGCCACTTGCGCGTGTTCGCGCGCGTGTAACGCGTCATGCGGCAGAACTCCACCAATTGCCAGGCCAGCGAACGATACACGCCGCGCAAAATCTCTTTCCTGGTTTTAAATGAGAATTCCGGAAATGCCAGCTCCAGGTTGCGCGCGCCTACCCGGCGTAACCGCCCCAAGCAGAGATAAACCAGAAGCGCGAGAGCCTCGGCCAACCGGCGAGCCGCACCGCGCGGCAGGCGTCCCAGGCAGCGTGCCACGGCCACCACCAGCCAGTATTCGAGCTTCTCCCGCATGGTGAATTCAGAAAGAATAGTGTACGGGGTCGAAGAAAGCTCGCTCGCGCTGCCCGGCTGCAAAGCTCGAATCGCCTCTGGCCGGAAACGAGTGCTGAACACAGCGAAGCCTGCCGGGACAATCATCCCGGCAGGCCCACGCGTCGAAAACCGAAGCCGGTCCTGAGTCGGAGCGGTCCCGCCGGCGGAGTCTCGCCTAGCGATTCTTGGCTACGACAAAGTAGTGCGCCACATCGCGCACAAAGGGCACCGCGCCCGGCGGCACGGCCACATCACCGCTGAGAACATTGCGAAAATCCTGCGGCGCGCCGTAATACGTCGCGGTATCGTCCTTGTTCTGGCTCACGCTGGTGCCGTCCAGGTCAATTCCGGCAAAGAGCCCCTTGGTGCGGGAGTAGCTCAGCAGCTCGGCGTTCATCTTCCAGTCCGTGGAGGCCTGGCCGGCGCGGCCCACCGGTCCTGCGGCAGCCGAGGCGTCGCCGCCGATCTTGAACTTGTCGCGCAGCAGGTCCTGCATGCCGCGGTCATTCACGGCCACCAGGATCAGGTCCGTCGACTGCCCGCCGATCTGCAATCCCCACGACCCGCCGGCCATGCGGATGAACACCGGCGCGCTCCAGCCATGGCCCGTGCGGCAGGTGACCACCCCCTGGCCATATTGGGCGCCGAAGACAAATGCTCCCTTCACCATGCTGGGCACAACCGCCACGCACGTGGCCTTTTGCAGAATGTCCAAGGGAATGGTGTGGTCCTGCGCCCCCATGATCTGGTCAAGAACCACTTTGGCCGAATCAATGCGGTCCTGCAGATCTTCGCGGGAGGAAGCTGCGAATGCGGTCGATGCAAGCGTAAAGCCGAGGCAGAGCGCGATCAGGGTTTTCTTCATAGCAAAATCCTTTCGAGGAATGGGACGCTGCAAAGATGCTCCCGTCCCGGTGGGTAAGCCGCTTAAGTGCGGGAACGAATCCGGTTCGCCACGGCCATGGCCACGGACCCCCGGGAAGCACGGGAATCGCGGCCAGCCGGGTGCCGGACCCTCTTGAATCAGCCTACAGCATCGGGGCGAACGGCAGGCCTGCCGTCCGGAAAGGTAGCACAAAGGGGTGAGCTGCCGGTCGAGAACCGGAAAAGCACTCCGGAACTCCCTGGGCGGGCTGCATTTTAGGCGGTGGTGGGGCCAGGTAAGCCTTGCGATGCCAGAAGGATGGCCGGGGGCAAAAAAGAGGAGTTCACAGGCGTCATGGAGACATGCTGCCTGGGAACTCCTTTCCCCAGATCTGCGTTGTTTCTGTCAACAAGGATTGTGGAAAATGGGGACTGACACAAGAGTACTTAAGGGCAATGCCTGTAAGTAATCAAAAGATTTACTGATTAGTACTGTCCTTCCGGTGCTCGCCCAAATCCCGATTCGGAAGGAAAGTCTCCGAGGGAACCAGCGACCGGTTGAGGGCAGACATGGAGAGCTTGATGCGGTTGTCTGCGCCGGTTTTGCGCATCAGCCGGCCGACATAGGCCTTCACCGTGCGCTCCTCGATGCCGAGTTGCTCGGCGATCTCGCGGTTGGAGCGAGCCATGAGAATCAGCTTCAAAACCTGCTGCTCGCGGGAGGTAAGCTGCGGGCCGGCTGCCTGCGGCGCGGCGTCGGGAACCTTGAGAAGCCGATCGATCAGTTTGGAAAGAAGCCGGCGCGGCGCCCAGATGGAGCCGGAGGTAACCACTTCCACGGCCTTGCGCACCACGTCGGGCCCGGCGGTGAGATCGAGAAAGCCGCGCGCCCCGGCCACGATGGAGTTGAGCACCAGCTCGTCGTCGCCTTCGGGTCCGATCACGATAAGGCGGATGTTGGGACGAATCTGGCGAATCGATTCGAGGCCTTCCAGGCTGCCCGCCGCCGCATGGAGATCGATGACCAGATATTCCAGGCTCGAGTCGGCTAGCAAATCGTCCATTCTGGCAACCATGGGAACGAGCTGTGGCTGGCCCTGCTGCGCAGGCTGGTCGAAGATGCTCGCCAGACCCGCGGTGCGGATCGGCTCATCGGCCACTACGCCGATGCGAATCGCGTCTGGACTTGCGCTCGTAGACATCTCCATGCTCCCCCGGAGCATTTTAGGCCAGTTCCGGTCCGTTCACCCCAAAGCCTCTTGCCCATGCGCCGGACTTCATGATCGCACCGGCGTTCGCCGGCCATTCCGCCATGACACAGCACAGCGCGCGATCGCCAGACATCGTCAACTTCATATTAACGGTTCGCAGGCCCGGTTGCGTCAGAGTTTTGGAAGAACAATTCCCTGCTGCTTTTGGTACTTGCCCTTGCGATCGGCGTAGCTCACCTCGCAGGGCTCGTCCCCACGGAAGAACAGAATCTGGCAAAGCCCCTCGTTGGCGTAAACCTTGGCCGGCAGCGGGGTGGTATTGGAGATCTCGAGCGTCACAAAACCCTCCCACTCCGGCTCGAAGGGTGTCACGTTGACGATGATGCCGCAGCGTGCGTAGGTCGACTTGCCCACGCAGATCGTCAGCACGTCGCGGGGAATTCGGAAGTACTCCACCGAGCGCGCCAGCGCGAACGAGTTGGGCGGGACAATCACCGACTGCGCCTGAACGGACACGAACGAGCGTTCGTCAAAGGCCTTGGGATCGATAACGGCGCTGTTCACGTTGGTGAAGATCTTGAACTCGTCGGAGACCCTCAGATCGTAGCCGTAGGAAGAAAGCCCGTAGGAGATGACGCCGGCAGCGACTTGCTTTTCGCTGAAAGGCTCAATCATGCGGTGGTGGACGGCCTGCTCCCTGATCCAACGATCACTCTGAATCGACATGCCTCTCCTGTTCGGCGCAGTAGGGTCGCCGGAAAATCGCTTGCGGCTTCGCTCGGCTCCTCAATCTTAAGCAAGCGCCGCAGAAATTGACAAACGGAGCGCTGCAACTCCGCAATCGCCATAATTTTTTACCGAAAATGCCGGCCGCATCGGCCGGACCGTTCCCCAATCGCCCCAAAATCTGTAATATGACCGTGTGGCACGTAGCTGACTGAACGCCAGCAGGCTCACGCCAGGAGGCTCCCTTGATTAAGCAGGACATCGTTCATCACGTGATTGAGCGCACCGGCTTGCCGCGCACCAAGGCCGAGGCAGCCGTGGATACGGTCTTCGAAGGCCTCAAACAGGCCCTCGCGGCCGGTGAGCGCATTGAGCTGCGCGGATTCGGCGTCTTCAGCGTCCGCGCCCGCAAAACCGGCATTGGCCGCAATCCCCGCACCGGGACTGAGGTGAGCATCGCTCCCGGAAAAGCGGTTCGCTTCAAGCCGGGCAAGGAACTGCACTCGCTCGAAGGAACCAGCTGAGCCTTTTCGCCTGTCCGCTGAAATACTGCGGGCCGCCGCAGGGATCGTCTGCCGCAAAGCCCCGCGTGTCCCTCCACCCGGCTGCCCGTCGAATTCACGTCCGGCTCTGGCAGTTCGGCAACTCCATTCATTCCGAACCGAAGCGCCTGCCGTGGACGGAACAGGCTGCCGGACGCCCGGAAGAACCGGGTTCTGCGCACCCGATGACCGGTCCGCAAGCAGCAAGCACCTTGATTGCCTGAAATTCGAAGAGGGTCCGTGCGTTCCATTTTTCGCGAGTACTGCCTGCCCGCGCTGCTGCTCGGCGCGAGCGTAATTACCACCACCGCCAACGGCGCGCTCTTCATGCACAATTTCAGCCAGGGGCTGCCGCCGGTGGTCCGCGATGTCGACCTCTGGCCCTGGGCCTGGCTCAGGGAGCACCCGAACCTCTTTGTCACCGGCTTCGCTTTTTCGCTCACCCTGCTCGGCATTCTGCTCGTCCATGAGTTCGGCCATTACATTGCCTGCCGCGCCCATCGCATCCGCGCCACGCTGCCCTGGGTGCTGCCGGCACCCACGCTCAGCGGCACCGTGGGCGCCGTCATCCGCATCCGCTCGCGCATTCCCAGCCGCGATGCCCTGATGGACGTGGGCATCTACGGTCCCCTCGCCGGATACCTCGCTTCCCTGCTGGCCGTAGCCGCCGGTTTTGCCCTCAGCAGCCCGGCGCCCGCCAACGCGACGGCAGTCCTGGTCCGCTTCGGTGGCCAACCGCTGACCATCCGCCTGGTTCACGCCATCCTGGCGCACTGGAACCCCGCGCTCCCCTCCTTCAATCAGATTGCGCCCCACCCGGTTCTTCTGGCCGGCTGGATCGGCCTCTTCATCACTTCACTCAATCTCATTCCCGGCGGCCAACTTGATGGCGGCCACCTGCTCTATGCCCTCTCTCCGCGCCTGCATCGCCTCACCACCAACCTTCTTCCTTTCGTGCTCGTCATCCTCGGCGTGTACTTCTGGATCGGCTGGATCCTCTGGGGAATCTTTCTTCTCATTCCCGCCATGCGCCACCCGCAAGTGCCGCTCGCGGCGCAACTCAGCCGCAGCCGGATTCTGCTCGGCCTGGCCGGCCTGGCGATTCTCATTCTCACCTTTACGCCCGCGCCGTTCTCCCACGCCTCGCTGCTTTACTTCTTTCGCGCAGACCCGTTCGCCGCCGCACGCTAACTCGCTACCTCGCGCGCAGCGCGAAGCGAACTTGCCATCGGCCTACTTCTTCCACTCCACCCCCGGACGCGCCACGGCATACATCTCCGCGCCGATCCGGTCGAAGAGCCCCTTCGGATCCTCGCCCACCTTGTAGAGATCGAAGTGCGTGCGTCCGGGCAGGTATGTGAAGTGCGCGTCGGCGTTCAGGCCGGCGAGCACGGCGTCGAGCTTGTGCGCGGGTCCGTCCAGGTAAAACGTGTCTGCGGTGCCCACGATCACGTGGATCTTGCCTTTGAGCGCCGCGCCACGCTCCGCCCAGTCGGCTGCGCAGATGTGCGCCAGGTCGTAGTGCTCCCGCCAGTACGCCGCCACCTGCGGATCGACCGCGCCGGTCTGCCGGTCAAAGAGCGGCTCCGGTGCGCCGTCTTTGCCCTTGGGCGAAAACACCCAGTCGAAGGAACTCATCTGCCCGCCGTAAGGCCCCAGCACCGCCTCAAGCCGCGCGAACTGCTCCATGGTCGAAATCACTTTGCCGTGGTCGCGATAGATCGGCCACGGCGTGCCGTCGGGCTTCAAATAGAGATTGGCGCCGGCTGCGTAGAGATCCGGGCCGGTAAAGTCATGAAAGTCGCTCGGGTCCGGCGACGTAGACCACGTGCCGCCAAAGACGCCCGGATAGTTCACCTGCAACTGCAGCGTCGCCCATCCCCCGCTCGAGTGCCCATTGAGCAGCCGGCCTGAGGGCCGCGCGTCCATGCGATAGCGCGATTCAAGATAGGGAATGAACTCCGTCGTCAGCGCCGTTCCCCACGGCCCGTCGTTCACCGAGTCGGCGAATTCATGCGTGCCCTCGGGAATCGATTCATCCAGCATCACCCAGATCATCGGCGGCATCTTGCCCTCGGCCATGCGCTCGCGGATGCGCATGCCGGTGATCAGCGCGCCATCGATGCCGCCGCCGAACCCATGCGTCCAGTAAGCCGTCGGATAGGTCTCCGGCGCGTGCGGGCCATTGAGGCTCGGCGCATTGGGATCGTAGCCCGGCGGCAGAATCACCCACGCCTCGATCTTCACGGGGCGGCCCCAGAAGCGCGTGAGCAACGGGCTTTCCATCTCCTCGAGCTGCGCCGTGCCGGGGCCGGCCTCGGCGCGCGCCTTATCGAGATCGGCCGCCCGCCGCGGATTCGCCTGCGGGTGCTCATCGAGCGTAAGCGACGGCTCCGCGCCGCCCTCCGGATCCCAGCTCTTGAGCGGAACCACGGCGCTCATCCAGTCCTTGGGCGTGCGCCCGCTGTAGTTGTACGTGTGATCCACATCGAGCACCGCCTGCGCCTCATAATCGCCCGGCGGAAGATGGGAAAAGGGTTCCGGATAAGCGATCTCATCGGCGTCGAGATCCACGGCCGCGCCGGGCGCCAGGTCGTGCACCTCGAGCGCCGCAACCCACGTATCCTGCGGATGAAACTCGGTAATGTCGACGTCCTTGTCGCCGGAGCCCTGCTTCAGGAAGACCAGCAGGCGCCCGCTCAGCGGCGCCGGAACCGAAGTACTCGCCTGCACGCGAAAGAAAACATGCGCGGGATTGGCAGCAAAAACCCGCGAACCCGGCAAGAAGCTGGCAGCAACGGCAGCCGCCAAGGCCAGAATCGCATTGCGCAGAAATCCCGCTCGGCCGCTTCTCGGCATCGTTTCGCCTCGCTTTCATTGATCGAAGGGATCATACCAGCGAACGATACCGGTTGCCCGTAGACGATCAAGAGGTTGTTCCGATTTTGGACCGGGGAGTGCACGCATAAGCCCTGGTTGCTACACCCTCGGCGCGTTTTTGCTTTCGCGTCTAGGGTAGGAAGCACGACCCTCAACGCGCCGACTCGCTGACTTGCTGACTCGCTGACTCGTTAACTTGCTGGCTGGCTGCCCCTACATCAACCGCATCGGATCCACATCCACCACCACGTTTCGCCGCGGCACACCAGCCTCTTCCGCGTGCGCCAACATCCCCCGCAGGGCTGCATTCAGCGCGCGCCGCGAAGCAGATTTCAAAATCAGGTGAAAGCGGTAGACGTTCTTGATGCGCGCAATCGGCGCCGTGCACGGCCCCAGCACGCGGACCCCCTCCGGGGCGGTCTGGTTTTGGAGGAAATATTTACCCAGGATAGAAGACCATCCCGCCGCTTCTTCGAGCTTGGCCGACTGCACCAGGACATTGGCCAGCGCGGCAAACGGCGGGTAGTGCATCCAGCGGCGGTATTTGAGCTCGCGCTCGGCAAAGGCCGCGTAGTCCTGCTGCACGGCTGCCTCAATCGCGTAGTGATCGGGATAGTAAGTCTGCACCACCACGCGCCCGGGCAGCTCGCCCCGCCCCGCGCGGCCGGAGACCTGCGCAATGAGTTGGAAGACGCGCTCGGCGGCGCGAAAATCCGGCAGCGAGAGCGCATGATCGCAGCCCACCACGCCCACCAGTGTCACGCCGTGAATATCGTGCCCTTTGGCGATCATCTGCGTGCCCACCAACAGGTTGATTTCACCCGCATGCAGGCGCGCCAGTAATCGTTCCAGGTCGTGCCGTCCACGCACCGTGTCGCGATCCATGCGCCCGATGCGCGCGCCGGGAAAAATCTCCGCCAGCCGTTCCTCGCCCTGCTGCGATCCCGCGCCCAGGTAGTAAAGGTGCTCGCTATCGCACTTCGGGCAGCGCGCCGGCACGGTGCGCTTGTAGCCGCAGTAGTGGCACTCGAGACGCTGGCCCGCGCGCGCCGGCTCCGCATCCGCCGTGCCCAGGGCCGATTTGTGATGCGTGAGCGCGATGGCGCAGTTCCGGCACTCGAGCTTTTCCCCGCACGCGCGGCAGATTACGGCAAACGAGTACCCGCGCCGGTTCAGAAGAATCAGCGCCTGCTCGCCGCGCTCGAGCGTTGCCTTGGTTTGCTCGATGAGAGACCGCGAGAAAAGATGTTCGTGTCCGGTCTCGCGGAATTCGCGCCGCATGTCGACGAGCTCGACCTCGGGCAGCGGGCGGTTCATCACCCGCTCGCGCAGCTCGATGCGCGCGTATTTTCCCCGCGCGGCGTTCTGCCAGCTCTCGAGCGAGGGGGTCGCCGAGCCGAGCACGGCAACCGCGCCAGCCAGCTTGGCGCGCATCACGGCCACATCGCGCGCGTTGTAACGCGGCGTCTCCTCCTGCTTGTAACTCTGATCCTGCTCCTCGTCCACCAGGATCAGCCCCAGCTTCGGCGCGGGCGCGAAGACGGCGGAGCGCGTGCCCACCACAATGGGCGCCTCGCCTGAGCGAATGCGGCGCCACTGCTCGCTGCGCTCTTCCGGCGTGAGCGCGGAGTGGAGCAGGGCCACGCGCGCGCCGAAGGCCTGGTCGAGCAAGCCCACCATCTGCGGCGTGAGACCGATCTCCGGCACCAGCAGGATGGACGAGAAACCACGATCAAGCGCACGTTGCATGGCGGCGAGATAGACGGCTGTCTTTCCCGACCCCGTGACGCCGTGCAAGAGGAAGGCACGAAACGATCCCAGCGAATCTGTCAGCGTGGCGAGCGCCGCATTCTGCGCCGCATTCAATTGTGTCGGCGCTGTGGCAGGCGCCAGGCCTCCAAGATGAAAGGCCGCCGCCCGCTCCTCGATGCGCACCAGCCCGCGGCGCACCAGGGTTTGCAGCGTAGAAGAAGAGAGACCGCGCTGCCGCATTTGGGCGAGCGGCATCTCGCCGCTGCTGGCGGCCAGCTGGCTCAAAATTGCGCGCTGCTTTTGCGTGAGCACAGAGACGCCGGCCCGCGCCTGATCCACGATCAGAACTGCGAACCGCTCCATTCTGCGCGCGTCGCGCTCCGCGGCCAGCGTCTCCCGCGCAATCCATTTTCTGCGCACCAGGCTGGCGAGAGCCTGCAGCGAGGCGGAAGTCGCCGTGCGCAGCGTAGACACCTTCACCGGCTCGCCGGAAGCGAGGCGCGCAAGCACCTGCCGATCGAGATTCTGCTCCTCTGCCGGCAACGCCCTGCCACGTCCGTTCGGTGCCCCATCCTTTCGACGTCTTTTTTCGGAAGAGCGGGAAAGCAACGATCTCCCATCACCACTATGCCGGGCGCCCCGGGTCCCGGTTTTGGGACCCGGGAAAGCACGATTCACAACTGCCTGGGAAACCAATCCGTCATTTCCGCCGTCCACCGCGCTCGCCAGCACATCGCGTCCCAGGTCAGTGATGCGGTAATACACCGTGCGCCGCACCTCGGCCGTCAATGGCAGCATGGCGCGCAGCACCTCGCCCAGCGGAGCAAGATAATAGTGCGCAATCCACTCCGCCAGCCCGAGCAACTGTTCGCTCAACAGCGGCTCTTCGTCGAGAACCGCTTCGAGATACCGCACTTCGAAATCGGCGGGAGCTTGCTCGCTCAAACCCGTCACCACGCCGATCAGCTTCTCGTTGCGGAAGGGGACAATCACGCGGGCGCCGCGCTGCGCAGCCTGCCCATCCCGCACCGCGTAGGTAAATGTGCGGTCGAGCGGCACCGGCAGAGCGACTTCGCAGCAGGCAGGCATGAGAGGCAAAATTCAGTGTAGCGGCTTCCCGCATCTCCGTTTTCGCCTCTCGCCGCTGCGGAGACTTGAGAGTAAGTCTCGTCCGTGGCAAGCGCGCACCGCGCGCAATTACAATTCAATCCTGATGAGCGCCAACGCCACCAACCCTCCGTCTTCCGCCGCAAACAGCGGCCTTTCCCGCGGTCCCGTCACGCTCGCCATCGACATCGGCGGCTCCGGCCTGAAGGCCATGCTGCTCGACCCGGCAGGCAAGCCGCTGAGCGAGCGCGAGCGCGTGGAAACGCCCGCGGTGCCTACCCCCAAGGCCGTGATGGCCGCGCTGGACGGGCTCATCAAGCAGCTTCCCGCATTCGATCGCGTCTCGGTAGGGTTTCCCGGCGTCACCAAAAAAGGCATCACCTATACCGCCGTCAACCTGCACCCCGACTGGATGAACTTCCGCTTCCAGGAGGAGCTCGAAAAGCGCTGGAAGAAGCCCGCCCGCGTGGCCAACGACGCGTCCATTCAGGGATACGGCGCCATCAAAGGCTCAGGCGTGGAGATGATCGTTACCCTGGGCACGGGCATGGGCTCGGCCCTGTTCACTGACGGCAAGCTCTGCCCCGGCCTCGAGCTCGGCCACCATCCGTGGAAGAAAAAAACCTACGAGGATTACCTCGGCCGCCGCGGCCTCGACAAGTACGGCAAGAAGCAGTGGAACAAGCTGCTCCAGGAAGCCATCGAACAGACCGCGAAGACCTTCAACTGGGACTATCTCTACCTGGGCGGAGGCAACGCCAAAAAGATCGACTTCGATCCGCCCAAGAACGTGAAGATCGTCTCCAATGAAGCCGGCCTCCTCGGCGGCGTGGCCCTCTGGCGGGACAGTGCGTAGCGGGGGCCAAAGCCCCATGTTTATGCGGCCATGGCGGCCCGGCTAAAGCCGAGCCGTGTTTCAAGGCTATTTTTGCAACCAGTTCCAGCGTGGGAACGCACGAACCCCAAGTGGGCCAACTCGCTACTTCGCGCGCCATGTGCCCAGGGTCCCTCATCCGCCGCGGCGGAGTGACTTGGGAAATCACGCCAGCTTGCGAACACGCTGTGCGCGCATTCGAGACCTGGAAAAACCAAAAACCCCATCAGGGGTGAAGGTCAGGGGGTAAAGGGGCCATCCAGTCTTCGAGTTTTGCAGGTTTTCTACAGGTTTCTACGAGTTTTGCAGGGTGGGCGACGCTCTGGCATGGTCGATAGCGCCCTTTGTTTCTATGATTTGCGAGATGGCTCGCACTGCAAATGGTGCAATTGGTCAGGGGGGAGGGGGGTCCCCCGGTCTGCGGGTGATTGCGGCTGCGGCTCCTTGCGCGACAGGGAGCCCAGGGAGAAGCTCGATGCAATATTGCGCCACTGCGGAGATGGAGGTGTCATTCCGCGCGGCCCGGACGCGGGCGGCGCGGCAGGCGGATTCGCCGACGGTGACGGTGAGGTTGGGCAGGGGATCGTTCCGGATTCCATTGTGCGCGCCGGAGGGGAAATAATCTGCAAAGTGGCGGGGCGGGGTTTGTGCACAATTCCACAGTGCACAATTTGTGGCATTTCTTGCTGAAAAAGCGCGCTTATGCGCGCGCCGGCGCCTTCAATCCCAGCTCGCGCATGGCGATCTGCAGATCGGCCCAAGCTTCTTTCTTCTGCCGCGGATCGCGCAGCAAAAACGCGGGATGGTAGGTGACGATGAGCTTCGACCCGCGAAAGGAATGCACGCGCCCGCGCAGCGCGGCCAGCGGCTGCCGCTGGCCCAGCAGATAGGTGGCCGCCGTAGCGCCCAGGGCGACGATCACCTCGGGCCGCACCACGTCGATCTGCCGGAACAGAAACGGCGAGCAGGTATTGGCTTCCGCAGGCTCCGGCGTGCGATTGCCGGGCGGCCTGCACTTGACCACGTTGGCGATGTAGACCTCTTCGCGCTTGAGTCCCATGGCCGCGATCATGTTGTTGAGCAATTGGCCGGCGCGGCCCACAAAAGGCAGTCCCTGCGCATCCTCGTCCGCGCCCGGACCTTCGCCCACGAACATCAATCGCGCCATGGGCGAGCCGTCAGCGAAGACGATCTTGTTGCGGCCCTTGTGCAGCGCGCAGCGCGTGCAGTCGCCAATGTCGTCGAGGATGCTTTTGAGCGCCGCAGCGCGCTCTTCGAAAGTGAGGATGGGAAGCGCCGCGGGAGGTGCGGGAGACGACCTGCGCGCAGGAATAGCGAGCTCCTCTGCAAATAAGCCGCCCTCGCTTGGGGCTCCAGCGGTTTGTGGATCGTGCGACTCCACTTCGCCGGCGAGAACCGGCGCCAGCGCCGGAGCGAGTTCGGCCTCCGCGCCTGGCTCTATTACCGGCACCGCGCGGCGATAGAAATCGGTAAGGCCGAGATCGCGATAGAAGCGCATGCGCTCGATCAGAGCATCGCGCAGCGCGGAGTCCGGAAGGCGCGGCATCGACGGTTACTCCACGGTGAAGCGACGCCGCGCCTGGCTGGCCGCGACAGCTTCTTCTTCAACCGCGGGCCTGTGCGCATCGGCGCGGCTTTGCGGGCCTTCGCGGCTGTCGAGTTCGAGAACCACAGGGCGAGGGCGGCGCAGGGTGAGAATCTCGTCGAGAATGCGGTCGGCAAGCTGGCGTTTGGGCATCAGCGGCAGCTCGATTGCGGTGGTGAGTGTGAGAAAACTTGCCGCATTCGTGTCGGAGTCAATGCCCACATTTTCTCCCGCGGCGTCATTCACCACGATGGCATCCGCTCCCTTGCGCAGCAGCTTCGCCCGCCCGTTTTCCATCTGGTTTTCGGTCTCCGCGGCGAAGCCGACGATGAGCTGGCCGGGACGGCGGCGGCGCACCACCTCGGCCAGAATGTCCTCCGTGGGAATCAGTTCAAGGGTAAGCGGACCCTCCCGCTTGAGCTTGGCCTCGAAGACCGTGACAGGGCGATAGTCGGCGACGGCCGCCGCTTTGATCACCAGCGTGGCCTCGGCGGCGCGGGCCAGCACGGCGTTGCGCATCTCGTCCGCGGTTGTAATTTTCACCAGCTCGCAACGCGGCGGCGCGTAAAGCGCCGTGGGCCCGCTGACGAGGATTACACGCGCGCCGCGGCTCTGCGCAGCGTCGGCCAGCGCGTAGCCCATCTTGCCGCTCGAGCCATTGCCGAGAAAGCGCACCGGGTCAATGGCCTCGCGCGTGCCGCCGGCGGTGACCAGAACCACTTCCCCGGCAAAGTCGCGGCGGTGATGGAGCGCGGCCAGCACAGCGGCGGTGATCGATTCGGGTTCGGCCATGCGGCCGACGCCCACCATGCCGCACGCCAGCTCGCCGGCGCCCGGCTCGATAATCTGCACGCCGCGCTGGCGAAGAAGTTCAACGTTCGCCTGCGTGGCCGGATGGTTCCACATGTTGACGTTCATGGCCGGAGCCACGAAAACCGGCGCCGTGGTGGCCAGATAGAGCGTGGAAAGAAAATCGTCGGCAAGGCCGTGGGCAAACTTGGCCAGTATGTTGGCCGTTGCCGGCGCCACCACCAGCGCATCCGCCCATTGCGCCTCTGCAATGTGGTCGATCCCGCTCTCTTCGGGAGCGGCGTGCTGCGGGATGGGCTCATCCCAAAGGCCGGTGAAGACCCGATGCCCGGTGAGCGCGGCGAAGGTGAGTGGCTGCACGAAGCGCTGCGCCGACGCCGTCATCACCACATGAACTTCGGCCGACTGGCGCACAAAGGTGCGCACGAGCTCCGCAGCTTTGTAGGCGGCAATTCCGCCGGCGACACCTACGGTGATGCGCATAATGCGATTGTAAAACAGCCTTCGATTGTTGGGCGCGGCTCAGGAGAAGCACACTACCGGCGCGCTCGCGATGTGTGAGCGGAAACGAAGAACAGATGCAATCAGCTGAGCAGGATGGGAACGGCAGGCCCTTCCACGAGCGGCTTGGTGACGGCAACATCGGCCTTGACATAAGCTATTTTGCCGGCTTCGATTTCTTCCTGGGCGATGCGGCAGGCCTTGGTGGATTGCGTGGGGACCAGAGCGTGGGAACCGCTCTGTAACTGGCGTGCGCGGCGCGCCGCCACCAAAACCTTGCGGTAGTTTGAGTCGAAACTGGTCTCAATCGTCATCGGGTTCGTCTCCAAAGGGGAGTTGCTGCTGGCCGGAGTCGCCCAGAATGCCAAACGCTTCCAGCACAGGCTTGATCCGCTCCTGCGAGTTGGTTTGCAGACAGGCTGCGGCTACTTCCAACACCCTGCGGGAACGGTAGGCAATCGGTTCGCCATTGCGATAAAAGCGTTCCGCCAGAACAATGGCCTCCAGTTGCGCAACCGCTCGGTCGAGGATGTCGTTGATCAGAATATAGCCGTATTGGCGAAAATTCTCAATCTCCTTGCGCGCTTCGTCCAGGCGGCGATAGAGCTCATCCTCGTCCACGTCTCCTTCCGCGCGCATGCGGTTGCGCAGACGCGTGCGCAGCTGTTTGGGGTCAGGAGGAAGCACGAAAATGCCCACAGCTTCCGGCATCTTTTGCCGCACTTGCCTTGCGCCGTTCACATCGATGTCGAGGAGCAGATCGTGCCCCGTAGCGCGTGCGTCGTCGAGCGAGGTGCGCGCCGTGCCGTACAGATGTTTGCCGAAGAGCTCGGCGTGCTCGAGGAACAGCCCGGCCTCTACCATGCGCAAAAACTCGTCGCGGGTGGTGAAATTGTATTCGCGCCCGTTCGCCTCCGAGCCGCGCGGCGCGCGCGTGGTCCAGGAGACCGCGAAATCCACGCCGCTCACCTGCTTGCGCAGCTCGCTCACCAGCGTGCTTTTGCCCGAGCCCGAAGGCGCCGAAATGATGAAAAGAATTCCCGCCAATGTACTGGTTTGCCCTTTCGCTTCAGCGTTCGCTGATCCCTATTCCCTGACCCCTGATCCCTGTCCTACTCCACATTCTGGATCTGCTCGCGGGCCTTTTCGATCTCCGCTTTCATGGCCAAACCCAATTCGGTTACGCGCGTGCCCTTGCCGCTGACGCCGCCGGTCTTGGAGAGCAGCGTATTGGCTTCGCGATTCATCTCCTGCAGCAGGAAGTCGAGCTTCTTGCCGGCTTCACCGCCGGAACCGAGCAGCTGGCGAAAATGGGCGATATGCGCGGTCATGCGCGCCAGCTCCTCGGAAACGTCGCTGCGCTCCACCAATACGGCGACTTCTTCGAGCAGGCGCTGCTGGTTGAACTCCGGTCCTGCCGCCGCGCTGAGGCGTTGCGCCAGGCGATCCTGATAGCGTTTTTCAATCTCCGGACGAAGCGCAGTCACGCCTTCGGTGGCTTCGGCCAGGCGATCGAGAGTACCGTGAAGATCCGCTTCCAGAGCTTCGCCTTCGCGGGCGCGCATGGATTTGAGCTGCTCCAGGAGCGGCCCGATTTGCTCGAGCACGCTGGCGGCAAGCAGGGCAAGATCCTCGTCGCGGCCGCTCTCGGCCTGCAAGGCGCCCGGAAGGCGCAGCACGGAGTTCAGGTCCGGCTCGCCTTTGAGGTCATGCTCGCGCCGCGCCGCGTCAAAAGCAGCGAGAAAGGCGCCGACAAGCTCACGATTGTAACCGGACTTCTGCTGCGACGTGCGATCGAGCGAGAGCGTCAACTCCACGTGCCCGCGAAGAAGCGCCTCTTTGAACAGCCTGCGCAGATCCATTTCCAGCGCATCCAGGCCGTTCGGCAATCGAAATTGGAGGTCGAGAAAGCGGTGATTCACGCTCTTCAGGCTCATGGTGTAACCGAGCTGGGGATTGACGCGAACCTGGATTTGCGCAAATCCAGTCATCGAATAAAGCGGCATCTCTTACTGTGCCTCCCGGAAGGCCGTAAACGCGGGGGTCAGGGGATCGGTGGCCGGCGCCTCAGGCAAATCGATGAACTGGAGCTGGTAGAGCTTCTGGTAGGTGGGAGACGAGAGAAGCAGATTGTCGTGGGCGCCGACGGCTGTGATCCGCCCGTCTTCGAGGACGGCGATGCGATTGGCGCGGCGAATGGTGGAGAGACGATGCGCGATGACCAGGACCGTCCGGTCGCGCATCAGATTGGAAAGCGCGGCCTGCACCAGCGATTCGCTTTCGGCATCGAGGGAAGAGGTAGCTTCGTCGAGAATGAGGACGGGCGCGTCTTTGAGGAGAGCGCGCGCGATGGCCATGCGCTGGCGCTCGCCTCCGGAGAGCCGGAACCCTTTTTCGCCGATGATGGTTTCGTAGCCCTGGGGCATGCGGCGGATAAAATCGTGGGCCAGCGCGTTGCGCGCAGCGCGCTCCACGAGGGAAAACTTCGCGTCCGGCTGGCCGTAAGCAATGTTGTTGCGCACGGTGTCGTTGAAGAGGATGGTCTCCTGCGTGACCTGGGCAACCTGGCTGCGCAGCGAGGCCAGAGTGAGACTGCGAATATCCTGGCCGTCAATGAGAATGCGCCCCGAAGTCACGTCGAAAAAGCGCGGAATGAGATTGACCAGCGTGGATTTGCCGGCGCCGCTCGGGCCCACGACCGCGAGGACTTCGCCGGCTCGCACCTGGAGATCGACATGGTGCAGAATCTGCTGCTCACCGTCCGCGTTGGAGTAGGAAAAGCCCACGTCTTCAAAGCGGATCGAATCGCGGAAGCGCGGCAAGGCAGCAGCCCGCGAGCGCTCGAGGACGTCGTCCTTGGCGTCGAAGAACGCGAAAATGGACGCCGACGCGCCCAGCGCCTGCTGAAAGTTGTTGTAGTAAGAGGCGAAGCGGCGCACGGGATCGTAAAGCTTGAAAAGCAGAATGATGAACGTGATGAAGACTTCCACCGTCATGCGCCCGTGCCGAATCTCGTTGCGGCCGATCCAAAGAAGCAGCGCGATGGCAATGGAGCCGATGGTGTCCATGAGCGGCGAACTGATGGACGCGACGCGGACGCTGTGCAGGTTGGCGCGAAAGAGGCGCTTGGCGGCCTTCTGGAAGCGGAGAATCTCCCAGAGCTCGGTGTTGAAGGCCTTGACGATGCGGTTGCCGGTGACGGTTTCGTGGAGGATGTTCTGGATTTCGGCGAGCTTGTCCTGGCCGGTGCGGGTGCGCTTGCGCACGGAGCGTCCGATGCGCCGCGCCGAAGTGATGACCACGGGCACGAAGAGCAGCAGCGCCCAGCTCAGGCGGCGGCCATAAACGATCACCAGGCAAACAGTGGCGGCAAAGGTAAAGAACTGCTGCAGAAAATCGCCGAGAACGGAACTGAGCGCGATCTGCACGCGATCCACGTCGTTGATGAGGGTGGAAAGGATGGTTCCGGTGGGATGGCGGTGAAAGAAGCTGGCCGAGCGGCGGATGATGGTTTCATAAAGGCGGTTGCGCAGATCGGTGATGGTGGCGAAGCCGGCGTAATTGACCAGATAGGTGCCCGCGTAGTCGCAGATTCCCTTGATAATGGTGGATCCGATCAGAGCCACGGCGATCACGGTGAGCACATTGTGCACGTGCATCCAGCCGGGAATCATGCTGTGCACGTCGAAGCGCCATCGCGGAGGGGCCGACGGAAACAGAGGCAGCGCGCTGGAAGTGGCCTGCGGCCGGAGCACGACGCCCAGAATGGGCACAAAGAGGGCCACGCGCAAAGTGTCGAGCACGCCGACGACCGCCAGCAGCAGCACGCCCGGAACCCACTCCAGGGTGTAGGGCAGCCCATAGCGCAGCAGGCGCAGAAAATTCCTCATGCGGCTGGACTCGCCCGGCGAGACCATGCCGGTTGCGGATGAGCGCGAAGGTCCATCCAGCTATTGTATCCATAGACCAGGCCGAAGCCGGCGACCGGGGGAACGAGGCGGAAAGATGCTCAGCGGCTCAGCAACACGCAGGCACGGTGGACGCAGGCATTCCCAAGGGAGCTGCGGCGGGCACGTTATGATAGCGGCGTGAGCGCCGGACACGCGAAATGGAGCCATGTAAAGACGGTCTTTCTCGACCGCGACGG
>JASHTS010000061.1 GCA_030040425.1 Acidobacteriaceae bacterium
CATGGCCCAGGCGAGCGCGGTGATCGCGAGCACGCCGATGAGGATGGAGCCGCGCACTTTCTTCGCTTCGAGGGCGACCATGAAGATGAGGCCAAGGAGCGCAAGATAAGCGGTCGGAGCCTTGATGTTGCCCATGCCGACGAGGGTGGCGGGGTCGCCCACCACCAGGCCCGCGTTCCGGAATCCGATGAACGCGATGAAGAGCCCAATGCCGCCGGCAACCGCCGCGTACAGCTGATGCGGAATGGCGCGCAGGATCATTTGGCGGATGCCGGCAGCCGTGATGGCGAGGAAAAGGATGCCGGAGATAAAGACGGCGCCCAGCGCCGTCTGCCAGGGCACGTGCATCTTGAGGCAAACCGTGTACGTGAAGTAAGCGTTGAGTCCCATGCCGGGCGCAAGCGCGATGGGATAACGGGCTACGATGCCCATCAGAATGGAACCGAAAGCGGCCGAAAGGCAGGTAGCCGCGGTAACCGCGGGCAGCGGCACGCCGGCGGCGGCCAGGATCGCCGGATTGACCAGGATGATGTAGGCCATGGTCAGGAAGGTGGTTACACCGGCGAGGATTTCCGTGCGCCAGTTGGTCTCAAGGCGCGCGAATTCGAAGTAGTTTTCGAGGCGTTTCAGCATAGATCCGGGACCGCGTGATCGGCATTCCGCGCCTGCTCGACGCTCTCTCAACGCAAGTTCCGTTGAAGGTCCACGGCTTTCCAGGCCACGCGGTCTCGCAGATAGGCGGGTTCTAGCTAGGAAAGCACACTCGCCATAAGAATCAAAGAAAGGAATTCAACCAACGGAATCGGACGAGGAGAACTCAGATCCCCGCGTACCAGGCGTAGCCATATTCGGGATCCACCGATCCGAGTCCCTTGCCGAATTTCTTGATGTCGTCGGTGGCGGTGATATGCGTAACGTATTTCAGACTCTTGTAACCAAGCTGCCGGGGCACGCGCAGGCGCAGCGGACCGCCGAAAGGAACGGGAAGATCGCCGTCGTTCATGCCCAAGGTCAGCAGCGTGTCAGGATGCATGGCATCGGCCATGTCGATGCTCTCCCACAGTCCCTTCTCGATGGCGTAGTAGACGATGTAGCGGGTTTGCGGCAGAACGCCCACTTCGCGTAAAACTCCGGAGAGCGGCGTGCCGATCCATTCGGCGATGTACGACCACCCCTCCTCGCACGCGATCTCCGTGATCTGGCTGCGAATCGGCAGGCTCTTGAGATCGGCGAGCGAAAACGACGTGGGCCGCGCCACGGTGCCGTCCACTCCGAGCCGCCAGTCCCGGAAGCCGCCCGCCTGCAGGCGCTTGAACTCTTCCGTGGGAGGAGCCACCGCATTTGCAAACGGCTTCTTCGAGATCATGCTGCGCGCAAACTCGCGCGCCGGCGTGCGCACGGTGAGCAGGCGCTGGCAGGCGTAGGTGAGCGTCTCCCCGGGACCGAAGATGCCGCCGCCATCGGGTGGGACAAGAGCATAACGCCGAGCCAGGCGAGCGGCTTCCGTCACCCCCGACGCGCCGGCCGCAGTGGCCAGGCCCAAGGTGATCAGCTTGCGGCGGGAGATCCGGCTCATGGGCGCTCCTTGCGGAGTTCAGGTGTCGCTTCATTGTAGCCGGTAATCATGGCTCTCATGCGATTGCGGAAGCCCGAGAGGGTAATCATGGCGATGTGAACCAGGACGAAGAGCAGCAGGAGTCCGGAAAGGAGGAAATGGAGCGTGCGAGCCGATTGGCGCCCTCCCAGGAGCGCGGCGGTTGCAGGCACGGCGGACGTAAAGGAGGGCGACATGGCCAGTCCCGTCCAGATCATCAACGGAAACAAAACGAAGATGACGATCAGGTAAGCGGTGCGCTGCAGCACGTTATAGGAGCGGGATTCATCCCGGCCGGGCGGCTGGCGATGAAGATACTGCGCCAGGCGCGCCCAGTAGGCACGCCAGGTCCAGTCACGGCGCTCGGGTATCAGGTTCCTGCGAAAATGGCCGTTCAGGAGCCCGGCGATGCCGTAAACGAGGGCTGTTAAGACAAGCACCCATGCGGACTGGAAGTGGAGATAGCGGCTCCAGCCGTTCTGGTCGGGCATGACGTACTTGTAGCCGGTAGGCACGGTGGTGCGTGAAGCGGGAATGGGGAGGACGAAGAGCGGGCGCATGTTCACGTTGCCGGTTTCGCCCCAGTAGAAGCGCGGATGGGAGATGACGATCTCGCCGCCGGTAATGAGCAGGGCTGCGAAGCTCAGAAAGGTGAGCCAATGGGTCACGCGCACCAGCGCGGAATGGCGGACGGCGCGGGTCTTGCGCGCGCCTATTTCGCGCGTATCCATTTTCCTCGTGTTGAGGGCAGTGGTCACGCGGCGAGGATAGCACGGATTGGCTTGTGCCGGGTTCCTGGGTGCGCCTCCACCGTTTCCGCAGAAAACGCGGAAAGAATGGGGCAACCGGCTACGGGACCGAACCCGAGGCAGGCGTGGCGGCGAGCGCGGCTTTGCAGGGGCCGTAGTCGCGGCTGATCTTCTGGATCATGAAGTCCTGGTCGCCCGCCGAGTCCTTCTGGTGCTTTTCCTTGTCGCCGTTCAGTTTCACGATATCGCCCACCTTGACATTGGCAGTGACCCCGGTGAGCGCGTAGACCTTCTGATCGGTGTGAACCGTCAGGCCGTCGGGGCCGGCAAGGACGCAGCCTCTCACGGTGTGGTGGGACTTGTGCACCTCGACCAGAACGATGGTGCCCACGGCGATGACCGCGCCGACGCCCACCGCGGCGCCCACGATTTGCCCCTTGCTGGGGCCGATATTGAAGTTCGAGCCGTTGCACCCTTGCGTTGTTGAGCCCGCTCCGGAGAGCAGAACGGAACCCAATACCGCAATGGCGGCAAGCCCTTTTCGACGCTGCATCGGTGTACCTCGCGTGCGATCGATCTGACCGGGGCCTGAGTGCAGGTCGAAGGATGACCTGGATCGAAGGAATAGTTGAAGAGTTCCGGCTAGCGTTTCATACGGCCGAGGATGGCGTCAATGGAATTCGTTAGGCTGACGGGAGGGTTTGTCAGCGGAGCAGGCGGGCCGCGTCCTTGGCGAAGTAGGTGACGATAAAATCGGCGCCGGCGCGGCGGATGGAGACCAGCGACTCCATCATGGCGCGGTCGCCGTCGAGCCAGCCTTTTTCAAAGGCGGCGTGGAGCATGGAGTACTCGCCCGAGACCTGGTAGGCGCCCAGGGCCAGCCCGAAGCGCTCGCGCGCGGCGTGGATCACGTCGAGGTACGGCATGGCCGGCTTGATGAGGATCATGTCGGCGCCTTCCTCGATATCGAGCTCGATCTCGCGCAGGGCTTCGCGCCGATTGGCGCTGTCCATCTGATACGTCTTGCGGTCGCCGAACTGGGGCGCGGAGTCGGCGGCCTCGCGGAAAGGGCCGTAAAACGCCGAGGCAAACTTGGAGGCGTAACTGAGGATGGGTGTATTCAGGCAGCTTGCCTCATCGAGGGCCTGGCGGATGGCCCCGACGCGGCCGTCCATCATGTCGCTGGGCGCCACCACGTCGGCGCCGGCCCTGGCGAGGCTGACGGCGGTGCGGGCCAGCAGCGCGACCGAGGGATCGTTGTCGACAGCGAAGCTTTCGCCGTTGCGGACCACCACGCCGCAATGGCCGTGGCTGGTGTACTCGCACAGGCAGACGTCCGCAATGAGAACCAGCTTGTTTGCGGCGGCGGAGCTTTTCAGCGCGCGCAGGCCCTGCTGCACGATGCCGTTTTCCTCCCAGGCGCCGGAACCGGTGACGTCCTTGCTCTCCGGAAGGCCAAAGAGCAGCAGGCCGCCGAGCCCGAGCGCTGCAGCTTCTTCGGCTTCGCGCACCGCTTCATCCACAGAGAGATTGAAGACGCCGGGCATGGAACTCACCGGCCGGCGCACGCCCTCACCCGGGCAGAGAAAGAGCGGATAGATCAGGTCGCCGGGCGCGAGCGCCGTCTCGCGCACCAGCGCGCGCAGCGGCTCGCTCTGCCGCAGACGGCGCATGCGGACTTGCGGGAAGGCCATGTGGAGATTGTAGGGCAGGTGACATGGATCAGGGGTCAGGGGTCAGGGAATAGGGAATAGGGAACAAAAAGCATGGACGGTTATGCCGCAGCGCGCAATCATGCGGCTGCGTCGGAGTTTGAAACCTGAAACGTGACCCCTGAAACCTGCCTTTCAGAGCTGTTCGTAGAGCGTGGCGTTGCGGTAGCCGAGCAGCATCACGAGCGTCCAGATGCCCAGCGCGGTGCCGAAGGGGAATTTGAGCAGGCTGAGGATGGCGGCGACGATGGCCACGATTCTTCCCCACGAGGTGTGATCCATCAGGCCCCAGCCGGCGGCCAGGCCGAGGACGGCGCGGACGGCAAGCAACTCCCAGGCCAGATGAATGGCGAACGCGAGGAAACTCGGCGGCACCGGGCTGTTCCAGGGACCATGCGTCCAGGGCGCATGGGAGAGAAAGGCATGCGCGAAGGTCAATCCGGCAATGCCGAGAAGCAGCGAGAGGCCCGCGTAAATGAACCAGAGAATGCTGAGAGTCTTTACCTTGCCGGAGTAGTTCGCGAGCTGAAACTGAAGGCCGGGAACCGGGGGAATCGGCCCCGCTGCAGGCCGCCCGCAATGACCGCAAAAGGGCTGGCCGGCGGGGAGTTCCTGACCACATCCGCTGCAGAACATGCTCACCTCCTGAGACGTTCCAACAAAGAAGTACGAAAATTGCGGCCTTCGTGTTCCGTTGGCAGGGAGGGCTTCCCGGGGTCGACGCAGGCGATCTGCGCAGACGACTTAGGCCATCGGAAGGTCGGGGCCTGTCCGGGATGCGGCCCGCCTGGAGCGCCGCCTCCAGACGCACATCAATCCTACTGATTTTCATGCATTTCCCTTGCATTTTTCTTATGACTCGCGTGAAAGAGTCAAATTTGTTATGCAATGGGTAATGGCCAACACGCTGGAAGCCGGGGACACTCTGGACCACTATCGCCTGGAAGCGCCCATCGCGCAGAGCCGGATGTCGACCCTTTATAAGGCGACGGACCTGCGCGACGGCAGGCTGGTGGCCATCAAGGTGCCGCTGCCGGAGCTCGAGGCCGACCCGGTTCTCGTGGAGCGATTTGAGCGCGAGCAGCAGATCGGGCAGGAGCTGGACCACCCCGGCATTGTGAAGACCTTTGACGGCGAGGCGCGCAGCCGGCTGTACATGGTCACGGAGTGGGTGGAGGGGCGGCTGCTGCGGGCAATCCTGAACGAAGAGCGCAAACTGCCGGTGGAGCGCGCCGTGGCCATCACGCTGAGCATCTGCGAGGCGCTCGATTACATGCACAAGCACGGGGTGGTGCACCGGGACCTCAAGCCGGAAAACATCATGGTGCGTGCGGACGACTCGATCAAGCTGATCGATTTCGGCATCGCCATGAAGGAGGATGCGCGGCGGTTGACGTATACGGGGCTGTCGCCCGCCCTGGGCACGCCCGATTACATTGCGCCGGAGCAGGTGAAGGGGCAGCGCGGCGACCAGCGCAGCGATATCTATGCGCTGGGCGTGATGCTTTACGAGATGCTGGCCGGGCAGCCGCCGTTTGCGGGGCCGAATCCGCTGGCGGTGATGAACGAGCGCGTGATCAAGGACGCGGAGCCGATCCGAGGTCTGAATGCTCAAGTTTCGCCGCAGCTCGAAGAGATACTGTTTCGCGCCCTGGAGCGCGATCCGCGGCATCGCTATGCGACGGCTGCGGAGATGGCCTGGGATCTGGGACACCAGGAGCAGGTAGGCGTGGATGAGGGCGCACGGCGGCCCAAGCCCGGCCGGCGTTTTTTGCCCGGCGGACGCAAGCTGCTTCTCTATGCGGGGCTGGCGCTGGCGCCCGTGGCGCTGTTCGTGATCATGCTGCTGCTGGCGCGGCGTTGAGTTGAGATTGGAGGGCTCCCACGCTTTCGCCAAAGAACGGCGAAAGGATGGGGCAACCGTCGGATGCGTGCTTTGTAGGCGTGGGCCTGGGCCGGCGCTTCAGGCAGGCAGCTGCTTCAGCAATTCGCTGGCCCGCTGGAACCACGGGCGCTCGCGGCGGCGCAGATAGCTGGGCATGGTTCTCTCTTTATTCAGCACTTTTTGCGCCCACTGGCGCGCTTCGTCCACGCGGCCCTGCGAGGCCAGCAGGTCGGCAAAGTTCAGATAGGTTTCTGAAAGGGTTGACTGCACCACCGCCACGCGGAAGGCGGCTTCGGCTTTTTCTTTCTGCCCGGTTTGCGCGTAGGCATGGGCAAGCATGCCTTGGGCGCGATGGAAATCGTGCGCGGGATCGTCCTTGACCGCGCGCTCGAAATCGGGCAAGGCGGCCGCGGGATCGCCCAACTGGATGGCGCAGAGGCCCCGCCGGTAGAAAGTGTCGGTGGTGTTCGACCGGGCGGCGATGGCCTTGTCAAAGGCAGCCCGGGCGAGCGGCAGGTTGCCCTCATCCATGTAAAGCTCGCCCAGTTCTTCGAAGTTGCCCGCTGAGGGATTGTCTTCCACCATCACTTCCAGCGCGCCGATGCGCTTGCGCCGCGGCATGCCTCGAAACGAATTGTTGAGCAGGCCAAGATCGGGAAGCGCTACGACGAACAGATAAACGAGGCAGCCCACGGGGCCGAGAAAAACAATAATGTAAATCCAATAGGTATCTGGACGCCGCCGGATGAAATGGACAATCGCCAGGACCTCGAGGGCGAGGCCAAATGGATATAAGAGGTAGTTCAGCATGGTTCTGGGGGTCCTTGCCGCCAGATTATAGGGCTGAAAAGCCGCAGCCACAATGAAACGAAAGTGGAACGAGGGAGTTGGAGCAATTTGGGAACGCGTGCCGCGTGAGGTACTTACCGGTACGAATCGTCGCGGTGAATGACGAACTCGGGATAGGCGCCGCCGCCGAGCTCGTGCAGGTCCATGCCGATGCGCTCGCCGTCGGGATCGACCCGGAAAGGCACGATGCGGTTGAGGATGGCGAAGAGAAGATAGACGGCCGGGAAGACCAGGCCGAGCAGGGCGGCAATGCCCACCACTTGCGCCAGAAGCTGGCCGCTCTCCGGCGCAAAGAAGCCGGCAGCGAGGATTCCCCAGAGGGCGGCGACGGCGTGCACGGCGATGGCCCCGGAGGGGTCGTCGATCGAGAGCGCCAGCTCAAGCATTTCCACCAGAAGCGGCGTAATGATGCCCGCGACCAGGCCAACGAACAAGGACTCGCCCGGGGTGAGCAGGGCGGCGCAAGCGCTCGAGGCCACCAGGCCGGCCAGCCAGCCGTTGGCGCACATGCTGGCGTCGGGCTTGCCGAAACGAAAGCGGGTGACGGCGAGCGTGGCGAGAAGAGCGGCGGAGGCGGAAAGGACCGTGTCGACGGCGTTGCGCGGCAGCGCGGTGAGCGGGGCATTGAGCCACAGGATGGCGCCGGCCAGGTTCCACGCCATCCAGCCGACAAGGCAGAGCAGGCAGCCGAAGAGCACGTAGACCACATGATGGCCGGGCATGGCGGTGGAAAGGCCTTCGCGGGGGAACTTGCCGCGGCGCGGGCCGACGATCCAGACCAGGGCGAGAGCGCTGAGGCCGCCGAGCGCGTGCACCGGAGCGGCGCCTCCCGCATCGAGGAAGCCGGCGCCGAGCCCGAAATTCGCGCCCAGTGCGGCCAGCCAGCCGCCGCCCCAGATCCAGTGCGCCACGAGTGGAAAGAAAAGCGCGGCCAGGAGAGCGGAAACGGCGCAGCCTGCGGCCAGGCGCAGGCGGTCCGCGCCCGATCCCCAGGGAATGAGTACGGCGAGCATGACAGCGAGAAATTCAAAAAGGATCTCGAGCTGCCGCTGCACCGGCGCGGAGCTGAAGCCGTGCAGGAACAGCGGGCCGGCGCCGGTCCAGTTCCATGGCTTGCGGGCCAGATGCACGGCGTGGCTCAAGCCGGAGAGATTGCCGGCGAGCCCCGTGCCGACCAGGGCGAAGACGATGGCCGCGACCGCCACGATGGTGAGATTGCCGAGCAGCGCCTGCGCGGCCGAGCGCGAGCGCCCCAGGCCGGTGGTGATGAGGGCAAGGCCGGCGACGGAGAGCGGCGCGAGCAGCAGCAGAACCAGGGTGAGCGCGATGGCGGTGTCGGTGAGAGGCGGCTCGAGCGGAGGAACTGGCACGATGGGATTCATCGCCTGCTTTCCCCACGCGCGAGCATGTGCCCGCGCACGGCCACGCCCAGGCCGAGCGCCTCGACCGCCAGCCCGCAAACCACGAAGACTGCGCGTTGCGCGGAGCCGGGAAACAATACCAGCGCGGCGGCAGTGAGAAAGAACCCGGCGGGCATGACCAGCAATCCGGCGTATTTCATTCATTTTCCTTGTGGCGGATTGCCGCCGAGAGCGCATCCGGCATGCTCGAGCAGAGCAATTTACGGGAGTCCCGCGCAGTGAATTGCGGGGAAAGCGATTATTACTTCCTTATGAATTCTAAAGCAAGCGATCCGCAGACGGTGGGTGCGGGTCTCCTCCGCATGCCGATTCGAAGTGCAGGGCAATCCGGGGTCTTTATATTTTCCTTTCGCATTGCGGAGAACAATGGCTTGTGAGCTCTCATCGGAATTTGACACGCAGGCCTCTTCCCCTGATTCTCGGCGCGGCTACGCTTGCCCTTGTGGTTCTGCTGCTGGTTCAGGACGCGGCTCCGGGACTGTTCCCGGCGGGGAGCCATCGAATTCTCGCTGCATCTTCACTGGCGATGATCGCATGCGCCTGCGTGGCCTCTCAGGCTGCGCACCGTAAAGGCGCGATGGAACTTGCCAAGGCAATGGTGCTGGCAACCGCCTTTCTGTTCTGGTCGGCGAACCAACTGTGGCCCAAGCTGCCGCAGGCGTCGTTGTTCAATGATGTTGCCATCGGGCTCTTCGTTCTGGATGCCTTTCTGGCGATTGCGGGCCGGCCGCCGGCAGCGAGGGTCAGCTTCTTTCCCGAGAGCAGCCGCGGCGCGGGACGGTGCGGCGGCGGATGCGGCTGCGCCCGCTGCAATGGATGAGCTCCCGATGGAGCGCCGGCCAAAAGAAGAATTCTGCAAGCGGCGCGCGGCAAGCGCGGGCGAGTCTCAATTTCTGGTACGCATAACCGAGTGAGCGCGGCCGCGCGAATGGCTTGCATGCGCAAGGAGCCAGCCTTTTCGCGCATATGCATGCGGCTTCCTTTTTTGCACCTGAATTTCCTCGTTTCAACCGTGCGCCCCTTGCACGCCGACTCCGGACTGTTATATTGAATTTTCGGGCTCTACCGCCGCGCAAGTGTGGCTTGTTTTTGAGCAGTCCTTGTACGTAACCTGTGTGACCGCCGGCATAGCGGCCGCATGCAGACACTCAAGCAGGGTACAAAATGCCTCAAATCTTCGACCGCAGCTCCAATGCACTGGCTCGCATGGCCCTGGTGCTGACGGGGCTGATCGTGATCGCCCTGGGGTACACGCTCGACCAGCTGCAGCGCTCGCCCTGGGTCACACGGCAGGGGCAGCGCGCAGATCAGCCGGTTCCGTTCAGCCACAAACATCACGTGCAGGGTCTGGGGCTGCAGTGCCAGTACTGCCACACGACGGTGGAGAAATCGAGCTACGCCGGCATTCCGCCCACGCGCACCTGCATGAACTGCCACGCGCAGATCTGGACCAACGCGCAGCTGCTGGAGCCGGTGCGCAACAGCTGGTACACGGGCCAGTCGATCGTGTGGACTAAGGTGCACGACCTGCCCGATTTCGTCTACTTCAATCACGAGATTCACGTCAACAAAGGCATCGGATGCGAGACCTGTCACGGCCGCGTGGACGAGATGCCGCTCATGTATGAAGAGAACACGCTGCAGATGGAGTGGTGCCTGAACTGCCATCGCAACCCGGCGAAGAATCTGCGTCCGACGAGCGAGATTTACAACATGGCGTGGGAGGAGCCGGCGGACGACAGGCCGGTGTGGTGCGCGGCGGTGCCGGACCAGCCGGGAGTGCCCACGGCGCAGTCGGTGCGCTGCACCACCACCGATCCAGAGAACAACGCAGCCGTGCAGTCATCGCTCAAGCCGCTGGCGCTGTTCCGCCCCGCCGCTTTGACTGCGGGCTCCGGCGCCAATGCCGCCGCGTTGAGCCAGGACGCGGGTCTTTCCTACGCAAAGTTCACCAGCCAGGATGCGCTGGGGCATTTCCTCCTCGTGCATTACAACATCCGCACCCCGAAGGACCTGACCAGCTGCGAGGTTTGCCACCGATGAGCAGCCGAGATATCAACAGAGAGAAAGACGCGGCGATGGCGCGGATGGAGGACGAGCTCCTTTCGGGGGCGGAAGCGCGCGGCGATGGCGGGACCGCATCCGCGCAGGGGAATTCGTGCTGCGGCACTTCTTGCTCTTGCGGGGGCAGTTCTTCTCGAGACGCGGCTGTCGAGGGTTCGTCCGAGCCCATGACGCTGGCCGCGGTGCGCGCGGAACTGAAGGGTGTGAAGGGGAAAAGATTGTGGCGCTCGCTCGACGAGCTCGCCGATACGCCGGAGTTTCGCGCGGCGGTCGAGCGCGAGTTCCCCGGCTCGGCGCAGGAGTGGATCGATCCCGTCTCGCGGCGCGGCTTCCTCAAATTGATGGGCGCCTCAATGGCGCTGGCCGGGCTGGCCGGCTGCACCAAGCAGCCCGACGAGCCGATCTATCCCTACGTCAAGGCGCCGGAGGACCTGGTTCTCGGCAAGCCCATGTACTTCGCCACCGCGCACCCATTTCCCACCGGCGCGGTGCCGCTGCTGGTTAAAAGCAGCGAGTTCCGGCCGATCAAGGTAGACGGCAATCCGGAGCACCAGTACAACCACGGCGGTTCGGACCCGTACTCGCAGGGGACACTGCTCGGGCTTTACGATCCGGACCGCTCGCAGCGCCCGCTCTACCGCGGCGAGGAGCGCGGGTGGGAGGAGTTTGCCGAGGCCTTCCGCAACAAGGTGGCTTCGACGCACGATGGCACGGGAATCTGTTTCCTGAGCGCAACCATCACCTCGCCCACGCTGGCGCGGCAATGGCAGGCGGTCCAGAAGGCGTACCCGAAGGCGAGGCTGGTGCAGTACGACGCGGCCGTGGCGGGAACGGCGCTCGAAAAAGGGATCAACATCCAGTACGACCTGAGCCAGGCTGACGTGCTGGTCTCGCTCGACGCCGATTTTATTTCGAGCGCGGACTATCCCGGCTTCCACAAGCTGGTGCGCGACTATGCCGACCGCCGCAAGCAGCCGGAGAACGGCGTCAACCGGCTCTACACCATCGAGAGCACGCCGACCACGACAGGCTTCAAGGCGGAGCACCGGCTGGGGCTGCGGGCGAGCGAGATTCCTGCGTTTGCGGCGGCGCTGGCTGCCGCCGTGGGCGTTCCGGGCGTGAGCGCTCCGGCTTACGCGTGGAGCGATGACCAACAGAGATTTCTCGCGGCGCTGGCCAAGGATCTGAAGGCGAACGCGGGCAAGAGCGCGGTGATTCCGGGCATCTATCAGGATCCGTCGGTGACGGAGCTCGCCGTTGCCATCAACAATCAGCTCGGCAACATCGGCAAGACGGTCACCGTCTCCGCCGAGCCGGCCATTCCGCTGCCCAGCGACCAGTGGGGCGACCTGAAGGCTCTGATTGCCGATCTGAACGCAGGCAGGGTGGACTGGCTGGTAATCCTGAACGCCAACCCCATCTACGATGCGCCCGCCGACCTCGATTTTCCGACCGCGTTCAACAAAGCGAATATCGTGGCGCATCTCGGCTCGCATGTGGACGAGACCGGGCAGATCTCTCACTGGCACATCCCCGCGGCGCACTATCTTGAGTGCTGGTCCGATGCGCGCGCCTACGACGGCACGGTTTCCGTGGTGCAGCCGTTGATCGACCCGCTCTATGGCGGCCGCACCGCGCACGACTTCTTCCAGACGCTGCTCGACGATCCCATGGTGAGCTCCTACGACGCGGTGCGCGCCACCTGGAAAGATGCGATCGCCAAGTCGGCGGAGAATGGGGATTTCGAGAAAGGCTGGCGCAAGGCGCTGCACGACGGATGGATCGCGAATACGGCATACGGCAAGGGCGAGGCGGGCGGCGTGAAGCTCCCGAAATCGATTCCCGCACCCACGCCCAAAGATGCGCTCGAAGTGATCTACCGTCCCGATCCGACCGTCTACGACGGCCGCTTCTCGAACGTGGGCTGGCTGCAGGAGCTGCCCAAGCCGGTGACCAACCTGAGCTGGGACAACGCGGCGCTGATGAGCGGCGCCCTGCTGACGAAGTTGAACCTCGAAGAAGACGACATTGTCGAGATCAGCGTGGGCAACGGCCGCGTGAAGGCGCCGGTGGTGGTGGCTCCCGGGCATCCGGAGAACTCGGTCACGGTCTATCTCGGCTACGGGCGCGAGTTCGCCGGTCGCGTAGGCTCGGGGCAGGGATTCAACGCCAGCGCGGTCCGCAACAGCTGGGCGCCGCTTTATGCAACGGGCGCCATCCGCAAGCTCGAGGGCAAGTGGGGCGTGGCGATCACCAAGAGCCACTACCAGGATCATCGCGCGAAGTTTCTGCTGGGTCAGGGTACGGGCGACAACTCGCTCGAAGGGGATGAGGCGCTCGGTCCGCGCGGCATCGTCCGCTACGCCACGCTGGAGGAGTTCAAGGCCAACCCGAACTTCGCCCACGAAGGCGAACGGTACGATACGCCGGATAAAAACACGTCGCTGTTCCCCAACTGGGGGTACAGCGAATCCTATGCGTGGGCCCTGTCTGTGGACATGAACAGCTGCACGGGTTGCAATGCGTGCATCGTGAGCTGTTATGCGGAAAACAACATCGCCGTGGTGGGCAAGCAGCAGGTGCGCATCGGCCGCGACATGCAGTGGCTGCGCATTGACACCTACTTCGAGGGCGACCTGGCCACACCGCGGGCGCACTTCCAGCCCATGAACTGCCAGCAGTGCGAGAACGCGCCCTGCGAGCAGGTATGCCCGGTGGGCGCTACCATTCACACGCCCGAAGGCCTCAACATGATGATCTACAACCGCTGCGTGGGCACGCGCTACTGCTCGAACAATTGTCCTTACAAGGTGCGGCGGTTCAACTTCCTGCTCTACTCCGATTACGAGACGCCAAGCCTGGCGCTGATGCGCAATCCCGACGTTACGGTGCGCTCGCGCGGCGTGATGGAGAAGTGCACCTACTGCGTGCAGCGGATCGAAGAAGCGAAGATCGAGGCCGACAAGGAAAACCGGCTGGTGGGCGACGGCGAGGTCGTCACCGCGTGCCAGCAGGCCTGCCCGGCCCACGCCATCGTCTTCGGCAATAAGAACGATAAACAGAGCCGTGTCTCCAAGCTGCGCGCGCAGCCGCGCAGCTACCAGGTGATTGCCGACATCAATACGCGCCCGCGCACCACCTACGTGGCGGAAGTTCTGAATCCGAACCCCGATCTCGAAGACACGCCGGCGGCGATTGTGCCCGCCCAGGGGTAAAAGCAGGGAGCAAGGGAGCAAGGGAACAAGGGAGCAAGGCAGCAAGGGAACAAGAGTAGCCATGGCAACGAGCGAACTGAGACCCAAAGATCCTGGCGTCGATCCCGCAACCGGAGAATTCCGGGTTATCGGGCAGGGCCAGACGTTCCGTTCCATCACCGAGAAGATCTCGCGCATCGTGCTCACGCCGCGCACGCCGCTGGGCTGGTTTGCGTATTTTGCCGTTGCCGGGGCGGGGGTCACCATGCTGCTGGTGGCGCTCACCTGGCTGTTCCTCAAAGGCGTGGGCATCTGGGCCATCGCGCAGCCGGTGGCCTGGGGATTCGCCATCATCAACTTTGTGTGGTGGATCGGCATCGGCCATGCGGGAACGTTGATCTCGGCGATTCTTCTGCTGTTCAAGCAGCAATGGCGCAACGCCATCAGCCGCTTTGCCGAGGCCATGACCATCTTTGCCGTGATGTGCGCGGCCCTGTTTCCTGTGATTCACGTGGGCCGTCCGTGGCTGGGGTACTGGCTGCTGCCGCTGCCCTTCACCATGGACGTGTGGCCGCAGTTCCGCTCGCCGCTGATGTGGGACACCTTCGCGGTTTCAACCTACGCGACTATCTCGGTGGTCTTCTGGTATGTGGGCATGATCCCGGATTTGGGCACTTTCCGGGACCGCGCCGACTCGAAGATCGCCAAGTATTTTTACGGCGTGCTTTCCTGGGGATGGCGAGGCTCGGTGCGCCACTGGGTGCAGTATGAGACCGCCTCGCTGCTGCTGGCAGGGCTGGCCACGCCGCTGGTGCTTTCGGTGCACACCGTCATCAGCTTCGATTTCGCCGTGGCCGTGCTGCCCGGCTGGCACACCACCATCTTTCCGCCGTATTTTGTGGCCGGCGCCATCTATTCCGGTTTTGCCATGGTGCTCACCCTGGCCATACCGCTGCGCAAGTACTACCACCTGGAGCAGCTGGTGACCGAGCGGCATATCGACAACTGCGGCAAGCTCATGCTGACCACCGGGTTCATCGTGGCCTACGGCTATGGAATGGAAGCCTTCATGGCCTGGTACTCGGCCGATCATTGGGAGGCGTTTACCTTCTGGAATCGCGCCTTCGGGCCGATGTACTGGTCGTACTGGCTGCTCATTACCTGCAACCTGGTCATCCCCCTGACGACCCTGTGGTCGCGCAAGCTGCGCACCAATATTGCGTTCATGTTCGTGATCTCGATCGTCGTAAACACGGGCATGTGGTTCGAGCGTTTTGTCATTATCGTGACCAGTCTGACGCGCGATTTTCTGCCCTCGGCCTGGGGCACGTACCGGGCGACGAAGTGGGATTACATGACGTTCTTCGGCACGGTGTCGTTCTTCCTGTTCATGTTCCTGCTGTTTGTGCGTTTCCTGCCCATGATTCCCATGAATGAAATCCGCTTGCTGCTGCCGCAATCCAAAATCAAGCCCAAGGTGACAGCGGAGGCTGGTGACTGATGCGCTTTCCCGACTACCTCAACCCGAAACCGCGAACTTCATGGGTTGTTTCCCTCAGGAAAACAACCCCCGTGACACTGCCGGAAAGGGCAAGTGAATCGGAGGAAGCGCACTGATATGCCCGCACGCGAAGGAATCTACGGACTTCTGGCCGAGTTCGAAACGCCTGGCGATCTGGTGCGCGCCGCCCGGCAGTCCTATCAGGACGGATGGCGGCGCCTGGACTGCTACACCCCGTTTCCTCTGGAAGAGGCGGCCGAAGCCATCGGCTTCCATCGGGACAAGGTCCCGCTGCTCTGTCTGCTGGGCGGCCTGCTGGGTGGGGCAGCCATGTTCGGGCTGGAGACCTGGATTTCGGTGATTGCGTTTCCCATCAACGTGGCCGGCCGTCCCACCTATTCCTGGCCGGCGTTCATCGTGCCCGCTTACGAGTGGACGATTCTGTGGGCCGGGCTTTCGGCCGCGTTCGGCATGCTCGCCCTGTGCGGTCTGCCCTCTCTCTATCACCCGCTCTTTAACGCGCCCAATTTCCGCGACGGAGCGACTACGGACAAGTTCTTCCTGTGCCTGGAGGCGCTCGATCCCAAATTCGATGTGGCTGAAGCGCGGGCGTATCTCGAGACGATGGGGCCTGTATCCGTGGTGGAGGTGGAGTACTGATGGCCAGGGATCGGAGAACAGGGTTCTGGGATCGGCGTCCAGTGATCAGTGATCCGTGGTCAGCGGGCAGTGGTCGGAATGCCCGGGTGCGGGCGCCCCTGGTCTCGCTTTTGAGACCGGGGTCACGGGTTTCACTGGCGTTGATGGCCTGCGCTTTCCTCGTGGCCGGATGCCGGCAGGATATGCAAAACGAGCCCAAAATGATTCCGCAGCGGGGATCGAGCTTCTTTGCCGATGGGCGCGGCGCGCGCCCGCAGGTGGTGAACACGGTGGCGCGCGGACAACTGCACCAGGACGGCTACTTCTATACCGGCCTGGTCGAGGGAGCGAACGGCTATCGCGAGGAGCAGGACCTGATGCCGTCTGAAGAGCCGGCAACGATGCAAGTGCTGCTGCGCGGCCAGGAGCGCTTCAATATTTACTGCACCCCATGCCACTCGCGCGTTGGCAACGGTCTGGGGGAGATCGTGGACCGGGGCTACAAGCCGGCCGCCAACCTCAACGACCAGGTGCGGCGGGCGCAGCCGATCTCGCACTACTTCTGGGTGATGACCAACGGCTATGGCGCCATGCCGGACTACTCGGCGCAACTGACGCCTTCCGATCGCTGGGCGGTAGCGGCCTATATCCGGGCCCTGCAGTTGAGCCAGGCAGCTCCGGTGAGCGATGTGCCCTCGGGCGTGCAGATCCGGAGTCTCAAGAGCCTTGCGGAAGAAGAGGGGCACCCCGAATACGCGCAGCCCTGGGCGCTGCCGGATACGGCGATTCAGGCCTATAAGCCCGTGGCCAGCGAAGGAACGCCGGCCATGGCTCCGGGTTATCCGGCGGACCCGAAGATTTCGATTCCCGCAAGCAAACCGGCCGCGCAGGCCGCTCACTAAGGATTGAACGGAATGGCTTACGACGCACATGGCAAAGGCCTCCCCGCCGATCTCGGGGCGCCGGCCTTTGTGGACGGCTGGAGAAACCGCGCCATCCTTGTCGGCCTGATCTTCTCGGCGATTGCGGTGGTTCTGGCCTTCATGGGCCAGTCGCTCGACCCCGAGCATCTGGGCTGGGATCATTTTCTGCGCGCCTGGGTGCTGGGCCTGATGCTGACCTTCGGCTTTGCCGTCGGCGGGCAGGCTCTGCTGATGGTGCAGTACTGCTCCGGCGGAAAGTATGGGCTTCTGCTGCGCCGGCCCCTCGAGGCCATGAGCGGCACGCTGCTGCTGGTGGTTCTCTACTGGCTGGTGCCTGTCATTTTCATGAGGCGGCTCTACCTGTGGGCGAAATTCAGCGATGCCGAGGCGGCGTTCAAAGCCGGGCTGATTACGCAAATGCAGGAGCACTGCATTGAGTTCAAGCGGCCCATGCTCAATCCGGCCGACTACATCTGGGTCAGCCTGGTCTGCTTTGCCATCTGGGCGTATTACGCGTGGCGGCTGAACGCGCTCAGCCTGAAACGCGACGCCGAAGGATCGGAAAGAACGCCTTACTGGATCAAGAAATTCGAGAACATTTCGGGCATCGGCATTGTGATTTACGCGCTTACCATGACCGCGGTGTCCATTTACTGGGTCATGTCGATGGACGTGACCTGGTTCTCGACCGTCTATGGGCTGCTCTACCTGGTGGAGCAGGGCTTCCAGGTGCTGGCGTTCGCCATCATCGTCGCCATCGCGCTCTCCAAGGCCGAGCCGTTCAAGACCCTCCTGCGCCAGAGGGAACAGCACGATCTGGGCAAGCTGGCGTTTGCCTTCGTCATGCTGAATATTTACCTGAACTTCGGGCAGTTCCTCATCATCTGGTCCGGCAACCTGCCCAACGAGATCAACTGGTATCTGGACCGCATCCGCGGCCACTGGGGCGTGATCATCACCCTCGACTTCATCTTCCACTGGCTGGTTCCGTTTACCATGCTGCTCTCGCGCGACATCAAGCGCAACAAGAAGCGGCTGACGCGCGTGTGCCAGTTCATGGTCTTTGCCGTGGCCTTCAACCAGTTCTGGCTCATCGAGCCGAACTTCAAGGACGCGGCGCGCAATCTGCACTTCAGCTGGGGAATCCTGGAGTACGCGGCCGTGCCGGTGGCGATGACCGCTTTCTGGGTGGCGTACTTCTGCATCAAGCTCAGGAGCCGCCCGCTGGTTCAAGTGAACGATCCGCATCTCAAGGAGATTCTGGAGCCTGAACATGCCCACGCATAACCCACACGATCCGGATGCCCGCAAGACGGAAAAGATAGACGCGTCGCTGGGCTACGAGCCGAGCGACGTCAAAGTCAACGGCATCCTGGTGTTCCTGGTGGCGATGGGCATTTTTGTCGCGGTGACCGCGCTGACCTGCTACGGCATCGGCGATCTGCTGAATGCGCATTTGAACAAGGAAGACGGGCCCAACAACAAATGGACCAAGACGGTGGATATCCGCCAGCTGGGCGACATGCCGTCGAATCCGGAGATGCAGAACAAAATTGCCGAGATCACCCAGAGCTTTCCCACACCGCGGCTGCAACTGGATAACGGCGAAGAGGACGTTGCCGACCTGCATGCGCGCGAGGACATTCTGCTCGACAACTACACCTGGGTCGATCAGTCGAAGGGAACGGTGAGGATCCCGATTCGGCAGGCGATGGAGATCATCGCGCAGAAGGGATTGCCGGTGGCGCCGGCGGTGGAGACGCAGCCGCCCATGATGGGCGACATCCGCCCGGTGGTGACCATGCCGCTGACCGATGGATTTGCGCGCACCTCGTACGAGCAGAATCGGGAGGCAATGGAGTCGACCATGGCCGGGCGTTCGGAGCCCGCACACGCGCCGCCGGCGCCGCAGTAAAAATCCCGGATGGCGGGCGATTTTCGGTGCGGGGAAGAAGGAACGGGGAGATGCAATGCAGGGAGACAATCCGGGGAATCTGGCCAGGCGCGGCGATTGCCGCAGCGGGCGTCCTTCTGGTTTGTTTTGCTGCGCCGCCATCCCTCTGCGCACAGGTTTCGAGCTACGGCGATAAATCGGAGGGCCCGGCCAACACCGAGCCCTCCGTGTTGAACGGCGTGGGCATCGATCAACATCTGAATACGCAACTGCCGCTCAACCTGGTCTTCACCGACGATAGCGGCCACCAGGTTCCGCTGGGCGCCTATTTCGGCAGGAAGCCGGCGATCCTGGCGCTGGTCTACTACCAGTGTCCGATGCTCTGCTCCGAGGAGCTCGACGGGCTTACCAGCGCGCTGGAGATGGTGCGATTCGTTCCCGGCAAGGACTTCAACATCATCGTGGTCAGCATCGATCCCACGGAAGGCACGGCGCTGGCGGCGGCCCGGAAACAGACCTACCTGAAACGATATGGCCGCCCGGAGACCGCGAACGGCTGGCATTTCCTGACCGGAACGCAGGCCAATATCGATGCCCTGACGCGCGCGGTGGGCTTCCGCTACGTGAAGATACCCGCGCCAGACGGCAAGCTGACGCAGTTTGCGCACGCCAGTTCCATCCAGATTGTCACTCCGGAGGGCAAGCTGGCGCAGTACTACATGGGCGTGGAATATTCACCCAAGGATCTGCTGCTGGGACTGGACGAGGCTTCCTCGAACCGCATCGGCTCGCCGGTGGACAACATTCTCACGTACTGCTATCACTACGATCCCAAAACCAACACGCATTCGCTGATCGTGGCGCGCGTGGTGCAGCTCGGCGGGCTATTTACGATGCTGATTCTGGGAGGATTCATGACGGTCATGTTCCGCCGCGATTACCTGCAGGAACACGCGGCCGGCGCGGAGAACAGACGGGACAGGGAAAAGGTGAACGGATAAAGGAATGAGCCATATCAGCCCAGTACTTTGGCAATTTCTCGTCAAGTGGTTGACGAACTTCTCGCTGTTTCCTCCTGAGGCGTCGAAGGTGGCGCCGCAGATGGATGCCCTGTATTTCTTCATGGTGCTGATCAGCCTGGTGGGGCTGACGGTGGTGATTCTGCTGATCGTCAGCTTTTCCGTTCTCTACAACAAGAAGCGTCATCCCGTAGCCGTCCAGATCGAAGGATCGACGCTGCTCGAAGCCACCTGGACCATCATTCCGCTGGGACTGTTTCTGATTACCTTTGTCTGGGGTGCGCTGCTCTATTTCCGCATCTACACGCCGCCCGCCAACGCCATGAACATCTACGTCGTGGGCAAGCAGTGGATGTGGAAGATCGAGCATCCCGGCGGGCAGCATGAGATCGATGCGCTCCACGTACCCATCGGCCGGCCGGTGCAATTGACCATCATCTCGCAGGATGTCTTTCATAGCTTTTCCATCCCCGCGTTTCGCGTCAAGCGCGAAGCCATTCCCGGCCGTTACACGTCGGTGTGGTTCGAGGCCACCGTGCCGGGCACGTATCATCTTTTCTGCACGCAATACTGCGGCACCAACCACTCGCAGATGATCGGCGAAGTGGTCGCCATGAAGCCCGATGACTTCCGGCAGTGGCTGCAGGGCTCAACCAGCGGCAACTCGCTGGCGCAGGACGGCGAACGGCTGTTTGCCAGCCTGAGCTGCAACGCGTGCCACAATCCGCGCCCCGACTCGCGCGGTCCCAACCTGGTGGGCATCTACGGCTCGCATCTGACCCTGGCGTCGGGTGAGACGGTCACGGTGGACGACGCCTTTCTGCGCCAGGCAATCCTGAATCCCTCGGAGCACGTCACGCCCGGCTACGCGCCCATTATGCCCACTTATCAAGGCCAAATCAGCGAGGAGGGAGTCTTCGCGCTGGTTGAATATCTGAAGCATCTCGACTCCGATTATCGTATTCAACAAACTCTGAACACCACCGTATTGCCCGCAGACAACGAGGGCAGTCCGGCGCCGGGAGCCAAAGGGTCCAAAGCGCCGGGGGAGGTTAAACAATGAGCGCCGCCACGATTGTGACTCTTCCCGATCAGGCCACGGCCCGGATCCCGAAGATGAACTTCCTGACCAAAGAGAATGGTCTGCTGAGCTGGCTGCTGACCGGGGACCATAAGCGGATTGCCACACTTTATCTCATCTCGATTACCTTCTTCTTCTTTATTGGAGGAGCTCTCGCCGGGCTGATCCGCCTGGAGCTGCTGACGCCGCAAAACGATCTGGTGGCCGCCGATACCTATAACAAGCTGTTCTCCATGCACGGCCTCATCATGGTGTTCTTCTTTCTTGTGCCCAGCGTGCCGGCCACCATCGGAAACTTCCTGATGCCCATGATGGTGGGGGCCAAGGACCTGGCGCTGCCCAAGATCAACCTGCTCAGCTGGTACCTCTACGTGATCGGCGGGCTGATGATGCTCTGGACCATGTGCGTGGGCGGCGTGGATACCGGCTGGACCTTCACCACACCGCTCTCCACGCATTATCTGAACACGCACGTGGTCTCCGCCGCCATGTCGGTGTTCGTGGCCGGGTTCAGCTCCATTCTCACCGGGCTGAATTTTATCGTGACCATTCACAAGATGCGCTGCCCCGGCATGACCTGGTTCCGGCTGCCGCTGTTCGTCTGGTCGAACTATGCGGCATCGATCCTCATGGTGCTGGGCACGCCGGTGCTGGCCATCACGCTGACCCTGGTTGCTCTGGAACGCATCTTCCACATCGGCGTCTTCGATCCGGCCTTCGGCGGCGATCCGCTGCTGTTCCAGCATTTGTTCTGGTTTTATTCGCATCCGGCCGTCTACATCATGATTCTGCCCGGTTTCGGCGTCATCTCCGAGGTGATCTCCACCTTCAGCCGCAAACGCGTCTTCGGCTATACGGCGGTTGCGTTTTCTTCCGTGGCCATCGCCGTTTTCGGCTTCTTCGTCTGGGCTCACCACATGTTCATCATGGGCATCTCGAACTACTCGGCGCTGGTGTTCTCGCTGCTCACCATGCTGGTTGCGGTGCCCTCGGCCATCAAAATCTACAACTGGGCCTTCACCCTCTATAAAGGCTCCATCACCTTCGAAACGCCGATGCTCTACGCCATCGGCTTCATGGGCCTGTTTACCATCGGCGGGCTCACCGGCGTTTTCCTGGGCGCCACGGGCACCGATATTCACCTCACCGAGACCTATTTCGTGGTGGCGCACTTCCACTTCGTGATGGTGGGCGGCATGCTGATGTCGTTCCTTGCGGGCATTCACTTCTGGTGGCCCAAATGGACCGGCCGCATGTATCCCGAGAAGATATCGCAACTGGCCGCGCTGACCACCTTCATCGGATTCAATCTCACCTTCTTCCCGCAGTTCATCCTGGGCACCCTGGGTATGCCGCGGCGCTATGCGGCCTACCCGCCGGAGTTCCAGGTGCTCAACGTCTTCTCGACCGCGGGCGCCACGGTGCTGGGCATCGGCTATCTGCTGCCCATTCTCTACCTGACGTGGAGCCTCAAATATGGCGCCATTGCCGGAGACAATCCCTGGCACGCGACCGGTCTCGAATGGCAGACGCAGTCGCCTCCGTTGACCGAAAACTTTCCCGAGATTCCTATCATGGATCACGAAGCGTACGACTACGAGTGGCTGGAACGCATGGAACGGAAAGAGGTAGCCAGTGTCTGATAGCACGGCAATCGCGCAAGGCGCCTCGGCCGGAGCGGCCCCGCACGGGGAGCACCCGTCCTACCAGCGCCATCACTTCGAAACCGTGGGCCAGCAGTTCGACGCCACCAACTTCGCCATGTGGATCTTCCTGCTCACCGAAGTGATGTTCTTCGGCGGCCTCTTCACCTCGTACCTGATCATGCGCAACTGGTACTATCGGGCCTTTGTCGAAGGCTCGCATCAGTTGAGCATCTTGTGGGGCACCGCCAACACCACGGTCCTCATCATTTCCAGCTTCACCATGGCCATGGCCGTATGGTCGGCGCAGATGCGGCGCAAAGGGGCGCTGCTTCTCTTTCTCGGCCTCACCTTTCTGCTGGGCATAGCCTTCCTGGGCATCAAGGGCATCGAGTGGCACGAGAAATGGGTGAAGCATCACGTGCCTGGAATCCACCAGTACAGCGAGCAGGCCTTCCTGAACCCGGCATCCGATCCGGAGGTATTCAAGGAGTATCACGACAAGCCCTTATCGCCGGGAATGGCGCAGAAGACCGAGGAGTATTTCTTTCTCTATTTCGCTATGACCGGCATGCACGCGCTGCACATGGTCATCGGCGTCTGCCTGCTGGTGTACATTTTCATCCGCGCCCGAACCGGCGCTTACACCAACGGGCATTTTACTTTCGTTGAGAACTTCGGGCTTTACTGGCACTTCGTCGACATCATCTGGATATTCCTGTACCCGCTGCTTTACCTGATCAGCCGTTATTGAAGGGATAAGGGCATGAGCGAACCGAACGCACACAACGAGCAGGGCGCAGAGCACGAGCCGCACATTGTCAGCCCCGGCACCTACGCCATCATTCTCCTGGTCCTGCTCGTGGCCACCGCGACCACTTGCGGTATGTCGTATATCGACCTGGGCGAATGGCATATCGCGATCAATCTCTTTGGCTGGCACGTCGGCACCACTCTCTTCTGGAATCCCGTGGTTGCTCTCGCCATCGCCTGCACCAAGATGACCCTGGTGGTGCTGTTTTTCATGCACATCAAGTACAGCTCCAAGTTGACCAAGCTCACCGTAATCAGCGGCTTCTTCATCTTTCTTGGACTGATCAGCATGACGCTGGCCGACTACGTGAGCCGCGCCTGGGGACGGTGGTAGGGAGGCAGGGGTCAGTGAACAGCCAAGGCCGCCGGCGGGCGGCCTTTTTCGTTCCTCTTGGTGGCAGGATGAATTCCGGCTTGAACTTACGCGAATCTACCGGATGGAGGCGGCGTCCAGCGGCCGAGGGCGAAAGATGAGCCATGCGATCAAGCCCCAGGGAAAGAAGAGCACGGCCGCCAGCACCACCCACACCGGAGATTTCCCGCGGCGCCGCGCATCTCTCACGCAGAATCGGACATACGCAATCAGCGCCAACAAGAGCGCGCCCACGATCGCGACGAGTAAGAAACCACCCACTAAGCCATTCATCAGGGTCCATCCTCGATGGATTAGATTATGCCTGAGATATCCGGCGCCCCACCGAACCATTTCGGGCGGGGCCCGGTCGCGGCGGGGACGCTCGATCGGATTGTGCCCGTGGCCCGCGAGTTCGATAAAAGAAAACTTATTCTCCGGTGTCAAAAGCTGTCCTATAATGGGTCACAATTTCAATCCCGGAAACTGATGCCTTTCTCTTAGCGAAATCCTGTCGATTCCGCGGCGCTCCCCATTGGAAGATTTTCATGAACGATCTTCATGAATGGGGAAGGCCGGTTTCGGGATGCGGACGCGCGCGGCCATTGCGGCACGGAAAACAGTTGCGAGCCGGCCGGTGCGGCTGGAGCGCGGGAGGCGCGAGGGCCGCAAGCGCCGGCGAGGCGCTTCCCTGGCCATTCCGCTGACGTTGGCGTTCATCGCAGCAGAGCTTGTGCCGGTCTCTCCGCACCTGGCGGCGCAGGCGAAAGCAGCGCTCTCTTCGGCTCAACCGGCAGCGGCGCAAAACCAGGCCGCCGTTCCGCCGCGCGTGGCCGCGGCCCAGCGGTTCCTGACGGAGCGAGGCTGGAAACCGGGGCGGCGGCCGGCGACGCGGCGTGCGCGTGCCGAGGGAACCGCGATGCCGGCGCAGACCGGTGGCACGGCCAGCTGGCAGCCATTGGGGCCGGCGGCGGTGCTTACGCCAAGTTATGGACTCGTCACCGGGCGCGTGGCCGCGCTGGCGCTCGATCCTTCGGATGCAACCGGCAACCATCTCTTTCTGGGAACCACGGGCGGCGGCGTGTGGGCGGCAAGCAATGCCGCGGCGTCCGATCCGTCGACCGTTGTCTTTGCCCCGCTCACCGACGAGGTGAATGCGCTCTCCGGCGCCTTTGACGCCTCCATCAGTATCGGCGCGCTCACCGTTCAGCCCGGAGGCACGGGCGTGATCCTGGCCGGTACGGGCGATCCCAACGACATTCTCGACTCCTACTACGGAGCAGGCATTCTGCGCTCGACCGACGGCGGCGCCACCTGGACGCTGATCCAGGAGACCCGCGATGCCGAAGACGGCCTGAGCCTGCAGGATTGGAGCTTCGTCGGTGAGGGTTTCGCCGGGTTCGCGTGGAGCACGGCGAGCCCGTCGATCGTGGTGGCCGCTGTCTCCCAGGCCTACGAAGGCACGCTGGTGAACGCGGACCAGCCCAATCTGAGCTACGAAGGGCTCTATTACTCGACCGACAGCGGCGCCACCTGGCACCTGGCCACCATTACCGATGGAAGCGGAGAGGATGTGCAGGGTCCGCTCGACGCGTTCGCTGAGCCGGACGGCAATGCGGCCACGGCTGTCGTGTGGAACCCGGTGCGCCAGCTATTTGTGGCCGCAGTGCGCTACCACGGCTACTATAGCTCGCCTGACGGCGTCACCTGGACGCGCCTGGCATCGCAACCCGGCGCGGGTTTGAGCGCGCAGCTCTGCCCCAACAACCTGGGCGCTACGGGGTCGATCGCCTGCCCCATCTTTCGCGGCGCGCTGGCCGTGAATCCCGTTACCGGCGATACCTTTGCGTGGACGGTGGACCTCAACAACCAGGATCAGGGCCTTTGGCAGGACCTGTGCAGCCTGAGCGGAAGCGCGTGCGGCAACGCGGCCATCACCTTTGCGCAGCAGTGGAGCACTGCGGCACTTGAGGTAAGCACGCTTCAGGGAGCGGTGACCATCCCCGACGGCAATTACAATCTCACGCTGGCAGCTGTTCCTTCGGCCCAGGACACCCTGGTGCTGGCCGGCGACAACGATCTGTGGAAGTGCAGCCTGGCCGCAGGCTGCGCCTGGCGCAACACCACCAACGCCGCCACCTGCATGAGCGCCCAGGTGGGCGCCTACCAGCATGCCCTGGCGTGGAACGCAGCCAACCCACTCGAAGTCTTCCTGGGCAACGACAGCGGGCTGTGGCGATCGCTCGACGCGATCGGAGAAACGGGAGAGCCCTGTGCGTCCACTGACTCCGCGCACTTTGAGAACCTGAACGGCGGCCTCGGCTCGCTGGCCGAGGTGGTGAGCCTTTCTCCCGTGCCGTCGACGCCGTACACGTTGATGGCCGGCCTGGGCGTGAATGGAACCGCCGGCGTGAAGAGTGGCGCGGCCACAGCCGACTGGCCCCAGATCCTGGGCGGTTACGGAGGCCCGGTCGCGATCGACCCCAGCAACAGCAACAACTGGTACGTGAACGCGGAAGCCGGCGTCTCGATTTACCTTTGTGCGCAAACCGCGGCGTGCGCGCCGTCCGATTTCGGGTCGAGCCCGGTGGTGACCGATGCGGACGTGAACCTGCCGCCCGGCGAAATGCCCGTGCCCGCTCCGTTTCTCGTCGACCCGCTCGACTCCACGAAACTGCTCATCGCTACCTGCCAGCTATGGCGCGGTCCCGCGAACGGCGTGGGGTGGAGCGCGAGCAACGCAATGACGCCAATCCTCGACAGCGGCGCGACCGATGCGCAGTGCAGCGGAGACGCCCTGATCCGCTCCATCTCCGCGGTGCCGCTTGCCGGCGGAGCCGAAATTGTTTACCTGGGAATGTACGGGGTCGACGACGGCGGATCGATTCTGCCCGGCCATGTGCTGAGCGTGCTCATTAACCCCTCCAGCAGCGCTGCGCCGGTGGTGACCGATCTGACACTCGATCCGGTGGTGAATGCGGCGCAATCGCTGAACTACTACGGGCTCGATATCTCGAGCGTGTATGCCGATCCGCACGATACGACAGGCAATACCGTCTACGTAACCGTGGAAGGCATCGCCGACACGGCCGAAGACGTGCAGACCGTCTATCAGTCGACCGATGGCGGCGCGCACTGGACCGACATCGTGGCCAACCTTCCCCTGGCGCCCGCGAACAGCCTGGTCGTCGATCCCGGAAACGCCGGCGTTGTTTATGTGGCCACGGACCTGGGAGTCTACTTTACGACCAATGTGTCGAGCTGTGGCTCGGCGCCCTACGTCTGCTGGTCGCCGTTCGGGGCCGGGCTGCCGGAAGCACCGGCAGTTGGGCTGAGCGCGACGCCGGCCAGTGCAACGGCGCAGGTGCTCCTGGCCGCGACCTATGGACGCGGCATCTGGCAGACACCGCTGTGGAGCGCGGGCACGGGCGTGACGACGGCGACGGCGACGCCCGCTTCTCTCACCTTCTTGAGCCAACCGGTGGGGACCGCGAGCGCGGCGCAAACCATAACCCTTGAAAATACCGGCGCCGTCGCGCTTGTGCCCACGTCGATTTCAGTTACTGGGAACTTCAGCGAGGTGGACAACTGCGCCGGCGCGTCTGTGCCCGTGAATGGAAGCTGCGCGATCCAGGTCTCATTCGAGCCGGCGGAGGAAGGCCCGCAATCGGGAGAGATCTCCATCGATGCCAACGTCTCCGGAGGGCAGATTACGGTTAACCTGAGCGGAAGTGCCACGGCTGCGACTGTAGTGACCGTTAGCCCGGACGAACTCAGCTTCGATTCTGAAGCCGTGGGCGCAACCTCAGCGCCGCTCGCGGTCACCGTCGCCAACAGCAGCAGCGTGGCGATTCCCATCGGCAGCGTGACGGTCTCTGCGCCGTTTTTCCTGGCGAGCAACGCCTGCGGAACGGCGACACTGGCCCCCGATGCCGACTGCCAGATTCAGGTTGAGTTCACGCCTGCGCAGCCGGGAGCGGCCGCGGGAACGCTCACGCTCACCGACGGCGCAGGCACGCAAACCGTGGCGCTCGCGGGCACGGGACTCTCCGCGCCCACAGACATGCTCAGCGCAACCTCGCTTACCTTTCCGGCCACAGCGGCCGGCCAGTTGTCGGCGGCGCAGTCCGTGATCCTGACCAACTCCGGCGGGGAGCCGCTCGAGTCGATCGCAGTTTCTGTCAGCAGCGGTTTCACCCAGACGAATGGCTGCACCACGCAACTGGGCGCGGACTCCTCGTGCGCCATTACGGTCGTATTTGCACCCGCCCAGATCGGCAGCGTGAGCGGCACGCTCACGGTGACGGATGCTTTGCGCACGCAAACGGTTTCGCTCTCCGGAACCGGGGCTGCTCCGGCTGCCATCAGTGCCAAGCCTTCGAGTCTGATATTCGCTAACCAGCAGCCCGGGGTTCCCAGCACGCCGCAAACGGTGACGGTGACCAACAGCGGAGGTGTGGCGATGGCCAATGTCGGCTTTACGATCACCGGCCCTGCGGCAGCGAGCTATTCCATCGCCGGCACAACCTGCGGCGCAACGCTGAATGCGCAGGCGAGCTGCGCGGTCCAGGTCGTCCTTACGCCGGCCCTTGCGGGACCGATCGCGGCAACGCTCGCGATTTCCTCGTCGACGCAGGGCGTGGCGGCGGTTCAAGTGCCGCTCAACGGTGCGGGCCAGCTGGCAACGGGATTGACAACCACTCCGGCGCAGCTGCTGTTCGCCAATCCCGTCGCCGTGGGGCAGGCAAGTGCGCCGCAAACGGTGGCGATTACGAATGCCAGCAATTATTCCATCGCCTCGCTGAAGGTTGCCGCCAGCGGGCCGTTCTCGCTCTCCGCGAACACCTGCACGAACGCGCTGGCCGCGGGCGCAAGCTGCAGCGCAGCGGTTGTCTTTGCGCCCGCGGCAACCGGGACAGCCGCCGGCGCGTTGACCATCACCTCCACCGACGTGGCCGCGCCGGCGACCGTGCTGCTTTCGGCAACGGGCTTCGCTTTCACGGTTGCAGCCTCCGGCGCCGCCGGCCTGACCGTGGCCAGCGGCCAGACTGCGGATTTTCCCCTGGTCATCAATCCGAGCGGAGCCGAGGTCACGTTCGGCTTTGCCTGCGGAGCGCTGCCCGCGAATACGAGCTGCAGCTTCAATCCGAGTACGGAAACTCTCAATCCCGGCGTAGAGGGCAACGTAACCGTCGAAATTGCAACCGGCAAAGCATCGGCTGCCGCGCGCAACCGCGACTGGGGCGCGTTGCCGCTGCTGGGCGGGCTGCTTCTTCTCCCGTCTGCGCTTGCGAGGCGCCGAAAGGCCTTTCTTGCTGTTCTCCTGCTGGTGCTGCTGGCAAGCGGAGTTTCGAGCTGCACCTCTTCGAGCGGAGGCACGGGCGGAATTCCGCCGGCTGGGCAAAGCAGCTCGCACACACCGCCGGGGACCTACACCATCCCGGTTACGGTCACCGCAGACGGGGCATCGCAGGCCATCGATCTGACTTTGACAGTGGATTGAAGCCAGCGCTCGAGCTGCGCCGCGCGCCATCTATACTTGAGATTCGGAGCGCGTGCGGAAGCCGGCCACAGACATGGCCGGTGCGCGCGGACGGGTACTCGAAAAATGGCGGAAAAAGTCACAGTCGAAGACGTGGAGCGCGTGGCCGAGCTGGCGCGGTTGAAGCTGGCGCCGGACGAAGTGCCGCGCATGAGCAATGACCTGAATGCCATCCTCGCTTACATAAGCGAACTCAACGAACTCGATACAGCTCGCGTGGCGCCGCTCGAGCAGGTGAGCGAACTGGCCGATTTTTCGAGCGAGCTGCGGCCGGATGTGCTGGTCCCTTCGCTTGAGCGTGCCGAGGTGATGCGCGAGGCGCCTGAGTCCGACGGGAGTTTCTTCAAGGTTCCCAAGGTGATTGAGAGGTAGGGAACCAGGGAACTAGGGATCTAGAACGGGTTGCATAAATGGCATTGTAAAAGGGCACGGCTTTAGCCGGGCCGCGAGAAACCGCACAAACATTGGGGCTTTACCCCCTGTGGGATGTTTCCATCTCGTCTTCGGACCATTTATGCAACCAACTCTAGGGAGCGAGGGAACAGTGGCCAGAGAGGCGCCAGGGAAGAGGCAGGAAGATTGGCGAGCGTGACCAAATCTGCGGAAATTCTGGCGGAGAAGCCGAAAGAGCTCGCGGCTCTGCGCGCGGAGATCACCGAAAGCCGCAGGAAAGCTTCGGAACTCGCATCGGAGTATTACCGGCGCATCGAGAGAAAGAACCCGCAGCTCAATGCTTTCCTGAGCTTGACCCGGGAACGCGCGCTCGCGCAGGCGGCGCGCATTGACGCGCTCACGGCCAGGGGCGATCCGCTGCCTCTTCTCGCCGGCATTCCCTTTGCCATTAAAGATGTGCTGGTAATGAGGGGCGCGGCGTCGACGGCGGGATCGAAGATCCTTCAAGGCTACCGGCCTCCTTATGACGCGACCGTTGTCACGCGGCTCGAATCTGCCGGGGCGATCCTCCTGGGCAAGACCAATTGCGACGAGTTCGCCATGGGCTCGTCGAATGAAAACTCCGCATACGGGCCGGTGCGCAACCCCTGGGACACGGAGCGGGTTCCCGGCGGCTCGAGCGGCGGCTCAGCCGCGGCGGTTGCGGCCAATTTGGCCGTGGCCGCGCTGGGAACCGATACCGGCGGATCGATCCGGCAGCCGGCCAGCTTTTGCGGAGTGGTGGGCGTAATGCCGACGTACGGCCGCGTCTCGCGGTATGGGCTCATCGCCTTTGCTTCTTCCCTCGACCGCATCGGTCCCTTTGCCGGCAACGTGCGCGACGCAGCCACCGTGCTGAGCGTGATAGCCGGGCACGATCCCTGCGACGCCACCAGCCTGCGTGCGCCGGTTGAGGATTACGCCGCCGCAAGCGACCAGCCCGCCGAAGGCCTGCGCATCGGTGTTCCGGGCGAGTACTTCGCCGAGGGTCTCGACGACGAGGTGCGCGCTGCCGTCGAGCGTGGCATCGCGGCGCTCAGAGCAGCCGGCTGCACCGTCAAGCCGGTGCATCTGCCGCACACCAGGTACGCGGTGCCCACGTACTATCTGATCGCTACGGCAGAGGCGAGCGCCAATCTGGCGCGCTTTGACGGCGTGCGCTATGGCTACCGCTCTCCGCGGTCGGAGACCTTGTCTGCGATGTACAGCCACTCGCGGGACGAGGGCTTCGGCGCCGAGGTCAAGCGGCGCATCCTGCTGGGCACTTACGCGCTTTCCGCCGGCTACTACGAAGCCTATTACCGCAAGGCGCAACAGGTGCGGCGAATCCTTGCCGATGAGTTTCTGCGCGCGTTTGCCCAGGTGGACGCGATCGTCACGCCTACCTCGCCCGTGCCGGCATTCAAGCTGGGCGAGAAGACCGACGATCCGCTGTCCATGTATCTCGCCGATATTTACACGGTGACCGCGAGTCTGGCCGGCATCTGCGGAGTTTCGGTTCCCTGCGGCACAACGCGGGCCGGATTGCCTGTGGGCATGCAGGTGCTGGCCACGCACCTCGGCGAAAGCACGGCCTTTCGCGTGGCGCGCGCAGTGGAAGCGGCGGGAATTTAGCCCCGCGGGGCCACGTCCTCAGAATCGGTCCGGCTGGCGGGCTTACCATCGAACAGTTTTTGGAGTTACTATAAGGACAAATTCCAAACAATCGAGCGTCCCCCAGGCTGGCGTCCCCCAACGGCTTTTGCTTGAGAAACGAGCAGGCGATGGGCAGGATCGCGCGGCTTTCGATTGTGGCGTCGGTTTCGTTTCTGGCTGCACCCTGGCTTGCGGGCGCCGCTCCCCGCAAAGGCCACTCCGTGGTGCTGGGCGGGGTGAGGACCGTGCCGTATTCCAAAGAGGGCGACCCGGCAGGCGCGGCTGCGGGCGAGGACGCGCTGAAGATTCGCGCGCTGCTGGTGGATGGCCTGCTCAAGGAATGGACCACCGGCGACGCGCACGACGTAACCGATCGCAGCTTTGTCGTCCGGCGCGTGATCCGGCTCAATGACACGCTGCCGGGCGACAAGCCGGGGAAGTGGGTGTGGCAGCGGGGACCGTGGCTGCTGGTGGATCGCGTGACCGGGCGCGTGACGCCGCTCAAGCTGCCGGACTACGATCCGGGAGTGAGCGAGGTAAGCTGGTTCCGCGACTACGGCGCCTATTGCGGCGTGACTGCAAGCGGCAAGAGCCTCTACGCGGTGGTTGCGCAGGTAGAGGCGCGCAAGCCGGTGCTGGCGAAGAAACTCTCGGCCTTCGACGCGGAAAATCACCCCGACCCGGAGTGCGGGCAAACGGAGTGGCAGCGCGAGCCGCTTCGCGTCACCTTTCATCCCGCGGGTCAGAGTGAAGTAAGTTACGACATCGCTCCGGGATCGGCAGTCCTGGTGGAAGATAACGAAGACGAACCGGAGACGCCGGACGCAGCGACGGCATCGAAGCCGAAGTAACAGGCGAGCAAAACGGCGAGCCGGCGGGTCTTGCGGCGTTGCAATACAAGGTGCGAGCGAACTGCTAAGCTCGAACTGCCGGTCCGAAGACTCAGAAATGGATTCTCTCGACGAACTTCTCAAGCAGGCCGAAGCGGCGCATGGTCACCTGTGCGCCGGCCAGATTCTGGGCGTGCGCATGGCGCTTCTGGGCCTCGAGCGGCTGGGCATTGCCGACCCGCGGGGAGCGGACCGCAAGCGCCTGGTGACGTATGTCGAAATCGATCGCTGCGCTACCGATGCGATTGCGCTCGTGACCGGCTGCCGGCTGGGCAAGCGCGCGCTCAAGTTCCGCGACTGGGGCAAGATGGCGGCCACCTTTGTCGATCTCGAATCCGGGCGGGCCGTGCGCATCGTGGCCCGCGAAGACTCGCGCCAGCTGGCCCGGCGCCTCTATCCGCATCTCGAGAGCCCCAACCGGCAGCAGATGCAGACTTACCGGGAGCAGCCCGATGCGGATCTTTTTCGCGAGCAATGGGTGCGCGTAACCGTGGATGCCGCCGATCTGCCCGGATACAAAGCGGAGCGGGTGGCGTGCGCGCGCTGCGGCGAAGGCGTCAACTTCGGGCGATTCGCTCTTCTCGATGGCCAGAAGGTGTGTCTCTCCTGCGCACGCCCGGAGCTGCGTTACTGGGAGCCGGAGTAAGGCGCAATCAGCGGTGCTCGTCCCGCCAGAAGCTCCACAGGACCCACACAAGGAAGCTTACCGACAGAATGACGGGAATGAGCCAAAGAGCGCCAGGGTGGGTGATTTCCATAAGCCGCCAGCTTTTGGCAGGAGCCTTGCGGCGCGGAAACATGGCTCCGGATGGAAGCGCCCGCTGCCGCAAAACTTCGCTAAATTGAGAGAACTCCTTTTGCGGTAAAGAAGGGGTAGGCATTCCGTAAGAGGTTTATAAGCGCCGAAATCGCGCCGGCGGGCCGGAAGAGGGAGCGCAAAGCCGGGTTCTGGGGTAAGGACCGGTGCGGACGCATCCTTGACACGCTGCGGGCCGCGCGTATCTTATCTATCCAGGGACTCTTTCAGGTATCCGAAGGGTGGATGCGGCGCCTTGGATGGCCGGCCTCCGCAACCGGAGACCGGAAGGATTGCGCGCTTCAAGAGGAAGCAGACGGCGGTAGGGTCTTGGCAGTAGGGGGAAGCGGAAGGAAAGGAATTTCTCCGCCGACCTGGCCCTCCTTCCTGATCCTGGGCCGGGAAGTACGCGCCGCCCAGGAATGTTCCCGGAGACAAATTTTCTTGGAATCAGGCGCTCGCTCCGGTGAGCCTACCTGTTCCCTGGATGGCGCGTGCCAAAGGCGCTGCCGGAGGAGCAAAGGATAAGCGTGGAAACGAGTTTCGCATTCCTGGCGGCGACGCCAAGCCCGGCAGCCGGGGAGCTGACCATGCTTCCCATGTTGCTGGTTTTATTTTTCATTCTCTATTTCCTGATGATCCGGCCGCAGCACAAGCGGCAAAAACAATGGCAGAGCATGATGGCCGCAATCAAAGCAGGCGACCGCGTGACCACCGCGGGAGGAATCCGCGGCACGATTCTCTCCATCAAGGACGAAGCGGTCATCATTCGTGTTGCGCCCGACAACCTTAAACTCGAGATTGCGAAGAACGCGATCGCCTCGGTTACCACGCAGGAGAGCTCATCCGGTTCTTAGGCTTGCTTGAAGAACCGGCCGATTCGAACTATGAAAATGAATCTCAAGAACAGGATTGCTCTGATCATTGCCGTCCTGCTGGTTTGCCTGTACGGCATCTTCGGCGTGCCGTCGGGGATCACCGGAAAGGACCTTGCAGCCGCGCTGACCAAGCGGATTCACCTGGGGCTGGATTTGCAGGGAGGCGCGCACCTGATTCTGCAGGCGCAGGTTTCCGATGCTGTGAACGCGGAGACCGACAACTCCGTCCAGGACATCGAGCAGGACTTGAACAAGAGCAACCTGACTTTTTCCCAGGTGTACAAGCCCGATCCCAACAAGCCGGAGGTGATCCGGGTCGAGGGCACTTCGCCGGCCCAGTCGAGCGAGGTGAGCACGCTTCTCGAGGGCACAAAGTATGCCGAGGAGTACGACGTCTCCCAGGGCGTCAACAACACCTGGACGCTGACCATGAAGCCGCTCTTCGAATCGGACCTGGAAAAGCGCACCGTGCAGCAGGCCATTGAGACCATCCGCGACCGGGTGGATTCGCTGGGCGTGAGCGAGCCGGTGATCCAGGAGTACGGCCTGGGCGCCAACCAGATCCTAGTAGAGCTGCCCGGGGTGAGCGACCTGGATCAGGTGAAGACCATCCTCAACTCTACGGCTCGGCTTGAGATCCACGCCGTAGAGGGTGGCCCGTTCAACGACCGCCAGGCTGCGCTCGAGAGCGTGGGGGGCGATCTTCCGCCCAACGACGAGATCCTGCCGGCGACCGGGGAACTTGCCGGTGCAGCGGGCAACGGCAGCTTCTACATTCTGCAGCGTCTGGCCATTGTGGAGGGCAGCGACTTCCGTTCCGCCGTCCCCACCACCAATTCCAACACCGGACAGAGGGAAGTCACTTTCACCCTGACCGACGAGGCCGGAGACAAGTTCTGGAACTACACCAGCGCCAACGTGGGGAAAAGCATGGCGGTGGTGATGGGCGGCACGGTCCGCGAAGTGGCCGTGATCCAGAGCGGCATCCACGATACGGGCGAGATTACGGGCAGCTTCTCACCCGATGAAGTGATGATGCTTTCCAAGCTCCTGCGCACCGGCGCGCTGCCTGCTTCGCTGAACTACATCGAGGAGAGCACCGTGGGCGCGACATTGGGAGCCGACTCGATTCGCGAAGGCGTAACGGCCGCGGTTGCGGGCGTGCTGGTGGTGTGGATCTTCATGCTGATTTATTACAAGGGTTCGGGAATCAACGCCGATCTGGCGCTGTTTCTGAACCTGGTGATCCTGCTCGGCTTCATGGGTTTCTCCCAGGCCGCGCTCACGCTCCCCGGGATTGCCGGCGTGATTCTCACCATCGGCATGGGCGTCGACTCCAACGTGCTGATCTTCGAGCGCATCCGCGAGGAGATTCGCGCCGGCAAAGCGGCGTCGGCCGCCGTCGATCAGGGTTTCGCTCATGCCTGGGTGACCATTCTCGATACGCACGTAACCACGATCGTCTCGGCGGCCATTCTTTTCATTTTCGGCACCGGTCCGGTGAGGGGCTTTGCAACCACGCTGACCTTCGGTCTTTTGGCCAACCTCTTCACCGCCGTCTTTGTCTCGCGCGTGATCTTTGAGGCGCATTTGAACAAACTCAAGCCGGGGGAGATGGTCTCTATCTAGGGACTAGGGACTAGGGAAGCAGAAGCTGAGAGCTGATGGCCGAGAGCTGAGAGCTCACGAGAAGGGAAATAGAACCAGTGGAATTTTTTCACAACCCAAGGGTGAACTGGCTGGGATGGAAGTGGTATTTCCTCGCCTTTTCCCTGATTTTCAGCGTCGCAGGCATCACCAAGATGGCCTGGAACTGGACGCATACCGTGGAGGGCATCAAGAGCCCGGTGCCCCTGGGCGTGGATTTTCGCGGCGGGACCCAGGTCGAGGTTCAGTTCCAGCAGACACCGGACCTGACCCGCATCCGGCAGGCCATCGATGCGGCCGGGATCAAGGATGCCGACATCTCCCTCTTCGGCGCGGCGGCCAACGACGTGCTCATCAGCCTTCCGGAGCAGCTGAACGAGACGGCCCTCGATACCGGCCGGGCGCAGGTGGAAAGCGCGCTGAAGGCGCACTATACCAGCAACTTCGTCGTGCGCAGCGTGCAGGTGGTGGGGCCCACCGTGGGTCGCCAGCTTGAGAAGCAGGCCACGCTGGCTACGCTTTACTCGATGCTGGGCATGCTGATTTATCTCTGGTTCCGGTTCCAGCTCATCTACGGAGTGGCCGCGGTAGTGGCCTGCTTCCACGACACGCTGATCACCGTGGGCGCCTTCGCCCTGACCGGCCAGGAGATCAGCCTCACAGTGATTGCCGCCATCCTCACCCTGGTCGGTTACTCGATGAACGACACCATCGTCGTCTTCGACCGAATCCGGGAGAACCTCCGCATCAGCCGCCGCGAGCCTCTGCCCAACCTGGTCAACCGGAGCATCAACCAGACGCTCAGCCGGACAGTGCTGACCTCCGGTCTGACCTTCCTCACCGTGCTCTCCCTGTACATTTATGGGGGCCAGGTATTGAAAGGCTTTTCATTTGCGCTGGTGGTGGGTATTCTAATCGGGACATATTCGTCGATTGCGGTCGCGTCGCCAATGCTGGTGGCGTGGCAGGAGTGGCGCGCAAAAAAAGGCAAAACCACGACTCTCCCGGCGGCAAAGCGCTCCAGAGTCTGAGCATCTAACCTAACCGGCAAGGGAGGAACGCCTGCTGGGGATTTGGCAACGTTTTCGAGTGCAAAATCAGCGGATTGGACCGAGCCGGGGGCTGGCGGTCCGGAGCCGGGAAAGACCGGACGTTTGCACCGAAAATGCAGCAAATTTTGCACTGGAAGCATGGTTCTGATAAGGTTGACACGCTTCTATGGGACCGGCTGGGCGCACGGGAACATTCGTACTGGGCGCGGTGTCTAAAGTTGAAGGGACCTGATCGCAGGCCGGCGCGGGCGCCGTGAGCCAAAAGGCCTGGATGGACGGGGGTACGGTATGGACAGTGAATCACTGGTTCTTCGATGGATGATAAGTGTTGTTGTCTTCCTCGTACTGCTGAGAATCCTCAGTTATGTGGCTCGGCGGGACAAGCTCGCGGGGTGGTTGTTCACCCTGGAGTGGGGAGCCCTGGTGGTATTTGGGAGCATCGGGCTCGCCCAGGAGGGCGAGATTCCCATGTGGGGCGCGGCCGTCAGCATCGCCGTCTGGCTGGTCGGTGTCTGGATCGCTTTGAGCCTGGCATGGAAGCGCAAGACGGAGCCGGAATTCGCCGGTATGTTCGCGGACTCGACCTTTGAGTCCAGCGGCAGAGTGGAGAACAAGAAGGTCTTCCGTTGGATGTTCGCAACCCTTCAGTGCTGCTCCCTGGTGCTGATCTCCCTGGTATTGATTCCTCTCATCTATCCTGAGGCGCTGCCCAGGGCGGCCATGCTGACGGTTCTCACCACCCCACCGCCTCCGCCGCCTCCGCCGCCTCCGCCCCCGCCTCCTGAAGTCCACGTTGTCCATGTGCAGTCGGAGATGATGAACAATCAGCTCACGGCGCCGACAAAGATCCCCAAGAACATCGAGATGGTGACCGAGAAGGAAGCTCCGCCGAGCAACTTTGGCGTGGCGGGCGGTCTCGATGGCGGCGCCAACGGCGGCGTGATGGGCAGCATCTTCGGCAGCGGTGGGCCGCAGGTGAAGGCTGCTCCGCCCAAGAAGGTGAACATCTCGGCTGGCGTTGCGGTTGGCATGTTGATCCAGAAGACCATGCCGGTTTATCCGCCCATTGCCAAAGCGGCCCGTGTATCCGGAACGGTGGTGCTGCAGGCGGAGATCTCGAAGCAGGGCACCATCCAGGATTTGCGCGTTGTCAGCGGTCCGGCAATGCTGCAGCAGGCGGCTTTGGAAGCCGTTCGGCAATGGCGCTACCGGCCTTACCTGCTCAACAATGAGCCCGTCGAAGTGGAAACCACGGTCAACGTGATTTTCACCCTCGGCGGTTGAAACAATTGACGGCTCTCTGCCGCGTGAAGCTGCCGAGAGCTTTTCCATTTGACCTGAATGCGATGTCCCAAAGAGCCGCATTCCTTTAACGTCCGCTTTGCGGGCCGCCTCAAATCACCAACAACTCCTTAGGAGGAAAGATTCAGTGATTCTCGCTCAGCTCACTCATTTCGCTTCCCATACCGTCAACTCCCTGGCCATGTTCCAGGACGAGGGGCAGACGGTCGGCTTCAGCCCGCTGCAACTTTGGGGCCACATGGGCTGGCTTGCCAAAGGCGTGGCCATTGTTCTGTTCATCGAGTCGGTCTGGTCGCTGGCTGTGATGATCGACCGCTATCTCTACTACTCCGCGGCGCGGAAGCAGTCGCGCGAATTCGCGCCCAAGGTTGCGGGCGCGCTGAAGGACAGCAAGCTTGAAGAAGCCATCAAGATTGCCGACCGCAGCAAGAAGTCGCATTTGGCCGAGGTAGTAACCGCCGGGCTGCAGGAGTTCCGCGCTTCTGCCGGCGTGGCCACGCCGGAGACCATCGAGAGCTCAGGCCGCGCGCTGGAGCGGGCCGAGGCCATCGTACACGCCAAGCTGAAGAGAGGCCTGGGCGTTCTGGCCACCATCGGAGCGACGGCGCCGTTCGTGGGGCTGTTCGGCACCGTGGTCGGCATTTTGCACGCGTTTGACGCCATTGCCACGCAGAAGAGCTCGGGCATCGGCGCCGTGGCCGGCGGTATCGCCGAAGCGCTGGTTACCACGGCCTTCGGTCTGCTGGTCGCCATCCCTGCCGTGATGGCGTTCAATTATTTCACCGGACGTGTCGAGGCCTTCGACGTGGAGATGGACAACTCCTCGAGCGAACTGCTCGACTATTTCATCAAGCAGAGCCACAAGCGGTAGTGCGGCTTTGGCCAGGCGAGAATCTGCGCTGGCCGGGTGGACAGAAAATCCCGGCCGGCGATTTTTCACTTCTTCTGGCAGCTTGAACAGGACATAGGGCGGGCCGGGGTCCGCCGATCGATTTAACCGTCAATTCCGTTAACCGTCAAATTGAGACGTCAATCGGCAATTCAGCCGCACGGAGCCCACTTCCATGGGAATTGTAGTTCGCAACGAAGGAAGAAAGGTAAATTCCAACATCAACGTCACCCCCATGGTGGACGTGATGCTGGTGCTGCTCATCATTTTCATGGTGATCACGCCCATGCTGCAGAACAAGGTGCAGATCGACATGGCCAAGGTCGAGAATCCCACGGCCATGCCGGATGCCGACAAGGATGACGCGATCGTGGTGGCGGTTACGCGCGATGGCGGAGTGTTCCTGGGTCAGAACCGGGTTGACCCCAGTGAGCTGGGCAGCCTGGTGCGCGACAAACTCGCCGACAAGACCGACAAGACGATTTTCGTCCGTGCCGATGCGCGCGCCCAGTACCGCGCTGTGGAAGACGCCATTGACGATGTGCGCACGGCGGGCGTGGAAGAAGTAGGCCTGCTTACGCAAAAGCGCGAAGGCAATCTGGCGGGCGGCGAGTAAGCTGCGCCTGCGTGGCTCGGAGCAGAGATTCTGGATTTGAAACGAGGAGTTTAAGCCATGGCATTTTCAATGGGCGGCAGCGGCAGCATGGCCGATATCAACGTCACCCCGATGATCGATATTCTTCTGGTGCTGCTGATCATCTTCATGGTGATTGTGCCGGTGACCCCCAAGGGTCTTGACGCGCTGGTGCCGCAGCCGCCGAAGAATCCGCAGCAGCAGCAGCCGAACGACCGCACCATTGTGGTCCAGGTCCTGTATCGCCCCGGCCAGGCCCCGGCGTACAAGATCAACGACACCGATGTGACCCATGCCGAGCTGCAGTCGAAACTGACCGATATTTACGCCAACCGCGCCGAGCGCGTGATGTTCGTGAGGGGCGATGACGACGTTAACTTCCAGTACATCGCGGACGTGATCGACATCGGCAAGGCAGCCAACGTGGATCACATCGGACTGATGACGCCGAAGATTCAAGAAGGACAGTAGCGCCGGGCGAGTGGCAACTGCCGGGGCGGAGGGCGATGCCGATGGCCACGTCAATGGGCGAGTCTGGAGGCGAATCGGGAGGATCGGGCGGCCAGCTTACCCAGATCAACGTAACGCCGATGATCGACATCCTGCTCGTGCTCCTGATCCTGTTCATGGTGATGGTGCCGGCAATGCCGCGGGGGTTGTCGGCAGTTCTGCCGCAGCCGCCGAAACCCGGAATGCAGACCGGTCGCGAGAATGCTGTTGTGATTCAGGTGGTCGGCCATCCCGGCGTCCCGCTTTCGTACCGGATCGACGGTGCAGTCGTGGCGCATGACGCAATTCCGGCGAGACTGGCTGCGATTTACGCCAATCGCGCCAACCGGGTTCTGTTTGTCGAAGGCGACGGCCAGGTGAAATTTGCCGACGTGGCGGACCTGATCGATATCGGCGAGGCCGCAAATGTGGACCGCATCGGGCTGATGACGCCCGGAAGCCGGCCGGTGGAGTAGGTGCGAAGAGCGCTCGCAGCCGGCGGGAGTACAATTCTTTCTTATCTCTGGTTTCGGTTGCGCCCGTCCGCTGCCAGCTGCGATACTCACGGGCGCGACTGAAGCTTTTGCCTGAAGGAGAAGAAGACAGACATGAATCGACCCGCACGTTTATGGGCGCTCGGGATCACCTTGGCCGGCATGGTGCTATATATGAACGGTTGCGCCCAGCTCGAAGCCCGCGACCAGCTCAATAAGGGTGTTGATGCCTATAGGAACGCTCACTATGAAGAGGCCATCGACCATTTCCAGCGGGCTACCCAGCTCGATCCCACGCTGCCCACGGCCAAGGAGTATCTGGCCACGGCGCTGGCACAGAATGTGGCGCCGGGGCTCGACACCCCCGAAAACCTGAAGACCGCCAAGGAATCGATCAAGATTTTCGAGGAAGTCCTGGCCAAGGACCCCAACGACGTCAACAGCATGAAACAGATCGCGGGTATTTATTTCAACATCGCCAACCGCAACAACCCGCAGCAGTGGGAGGAGGACCTGGACAACGCCGAGGATTGGCAGAAGAAGGTTCTCGCGGTCGATCCCAAAGACCCGGAAGCGGCCTATACGGTTGGCGTCATCAACTGGACCAAGGCGCATGAAAACCTGCTGAAGGCTCTGCAGGACGCCGGGCTGAACGACGACGGCAAGGGCAATACCAAGGCTCCGAAAAAGGTCATGGAGCCGCTGGCCAAAGAGAACGCTCCGCTAGTGGAAGAGAGTTTGAAGTATCTCAACCAGGCGGTTCAAAACCGTTCCAACTACGACGACGCGATGCAGTACCTGAACCTGATTTATCGCGCCAAGGCCGATGTGGATTATGGCAATGCCGACGCGGTCAAGGAAGATATGGCCGAGGCGCAGGACTGGACATCGAAGGCCATGAGCACCCGCAAAGCCAACGAGGCGGCCAAGAACGCGGGCCCCCAGGGCATTACCATGGACAACAGCGGCAATCTGAAGTAGCGGCGCAACTGCTCATTGAAGAGAAGCGGCCTCCGCCCTGGGCGAGGCCGCTTTTCATTTGCAATCGATGAAGTTCTTGCAGCCCGTGGCCGCGGGCTCAGGGCGCGCCCTGCTTGAGAATCTGCTCGGCAAAATAGTTGCGCACCTTGGCATCGTCCTGCAAGGTTTCGTAGTAGGCGTTCTGCAAAAGCTGCTTCTGGCTGTCATGCAGCAATTGATGGATGGCCTGCTGAACGCGCGGATCGTTGAGCTCCCGCTGCCCCGCGGGCTCCCGCGCAATGAGCTTGTAGATGGCGTAACCGACCACCTTATGGCCCGGTCCGGCCGAGTCGTAGACAGGCAGCACATCGGTGAACTGATCGGGCTTCAATTTGCTGATGGCATCGTAGACTTCGGGGTCGGCGCGCAGCTGCGACTCGGGGAACATGCCCATGTCGCCGCCGTTCGACGCAGTGTTGGGATCTTCTGAAAAATTCATGGCCAAAGAACCGAAGTCGTCGCCGCTCTCGAGGCGGACGTGCAGAGCATCGATCTTCTTTTTCGCGTCGGCGTCGCTGGTGGCCTTGCTGTTCTGCAGGTTGCCCGCCTGAGGCGAGGGCGTGGTGGTGACCGCGATGCGCGCCAGATGATACTCGGGCTCAATGAGGTCGAAGTCCGACTTGTGCGCATTGTAATAGTCGCGAATCTCGGCGTCGGTAATGTCGATCTTCGATTCGATCTCCTTGTTGAGAAGCTTGGTGGTCGTCAGTTCGCGGCGGATGTCGCGCTTGAAGTCATCCAGGGTAAGGTTCTTTTCTTTGAGCTTGTTGTCGAATTCCTCCTGGGTATAAGGCGCCTTGTACTCCGTCAGCCGCGCATTCACATCTTCATCCGTAGCTTCCAGGTTCATTTTGGCCGCGGCCTGCTGCATGATTTCGTCCTGAATCATCTGGTGCAGCACCTGCAAGCGGCGCATATCGGCTTCGACCGGCGAGGGTTTCTGCGGGCTGTCGCCCAGGCTCTCCTGGTAGTAGCGGTCAAGATCCGATCGCAGAATTTCCTTGCCGTTCACGGTGGCGACCACGTCTGCCGGAGTTGCGCGGTGACAGGCTGAAAGGGCGGGCAAAAGCACGACGCCCAGCAGAAGCAGGACCGGAGAGCGGCGACGCGTCCGCAAAATCGATTGGACTTGCAACGTGATTACTCCTGCGGGACAGGTCGAGAGTCCCGGCATTCAAGGATAAATCTCCGCGCCCGCTGCGCAAAGACTTCCCCTCGGTCTCATTTGCTGCCTGCCGCGGGAGCCGGCGCATTCGCCGCGGCCGGCGCGGGCACTTGCGCCGCCGGCGCAGCCACTTGAGAAGACGGAGACGCGGGAGGCTGCTCACCTTCGGCAATCAGCGCGCGATCGATCGCCGCCCACAGCTCATCTTCGGGCACCGCGCCTCCATTTACCTTTTCGCCATCGACAAAGACGGCGGGCGTTCCATTAATTCCCAGCGCGTCCGCTTCTTTGGCCTCGGCGCGCACCTGAGTTTCGTCCTGCTTGGCGATGCAGGCGCTGAGCTGGTCGTCATTGAGCTTGCCCAGCGTCCCCTCCTGGCGCGCGATGCGATCGAGCGCGGCATAGCTCTTCTGCAAGTCCCGGCCGTCGCCGCTGACCTCGTCGACGTGCGTGTGAAGGTAGTCCACGTAATTCCAATAGACTGAGGCGCTCTGCGCCGCAAGGCAATTCGCGTTTACGGCCGCGTGCATGGCCCAGGGATGCAGATCGGTCAGCGGGTCGTCCTTGTACACGAACCGCACCTTGTCCCCGTAGCGCGCCATGGTGGCCGGAAACAGTTCTTTGTGCATGCGGGCGCAGTAGGGGCATTCGAGGTCGTCGAAGTTGACCACCGTGACCTTGGCTGCCGCGTTGCCGCGAATCGGCCGGCCGGCGATATCGATGGCGTCGGCGGGGTCCTTGGTCAGATCCATGGTGTCCATGTGCACCAGCTTGGAGTTGTCATCGGAGATGAGGAAGTCGATCTCCTGGGTCTTTGAGCCATGGGAGAGAATCACCGGAAGTGTCTGATAACCCGTGATTTGGCTGGGCTTCCGCGCGCCCAGGCGCACGTTCACGTCGGCAGGCAATTCGAACTCCGAGCGGACCTGGACTTCCACGCGCCGGGCGAGGGAGGGATCGAGGGATGCACCGGCTGCTGAAGGTGGGTTGGTTTGAGCTTTGCAGCCCAGGGCGAGGCCGAGAGCCATCAATCCAGCCAGAAAACGGATTCGCAACAAGACAGTTTCCCCTTGAGGAAAGAATACTCCAGCAGCCCTTTCGGGATGCGGCGCCTCCGCTCAGCCTCCATGCCGAATGGACGCGCGGCCCGGGAAAAGGCAATCGGGCGGCGCTTCAAGGCTTTGATCCAAAGTGCTAATAAACGGGAGGCAGCGTGGGATCGTGAAAGACCGATGTGGCGCGGCGGATGTCGCCGACGGAGCCGAAATTGGCCAGGGTGAAGCTGTAGAGCCACTCGTGCTCGTTGCGTCCCACGCCCTCCACGTTGCCCAGCTCGAACCGCCGGTAGCCCACGGACAGTCCGCAGCAATCCCAGTTGTAAACCGCCTCGACGCCGCCATATTGCAGCTCGCCGGCGACGAAGTCGTAGCTTCCGTTGGCTGCCAGGTTCAATCCGGCGCCGTTCGGCTTGCCGAACTCGAGAAACGGCTGGACGATCTGGCTCTTGAGCGTGGGCGAGGCAGTGCCGGGATTCTCATCGACGGCGTTCAGCATGGCGTGGCCCACGCCCACCGTGGTGCGGCCAAAACTGTAGCCGGCAAAGAGATTGTCCGCGTCGATCTGCCCGCGCTTGGGATCGTAGTCCAGGTCCCACTGAATGCGCAGGTTGTTAATCGCATCAAAGCGCAGGCGCGAGATGACGGGGGAAAGATTGCGCGGCGAAGTGAGGAACGCGTCGGCGGTGAGATCGAGCGTGGAGGCGAAGACGTTGCGCCGTCCCGGGATCACCGCTCCGCCGAAGTTGGGATCGAGGTAGAACTCCTGCGCAATTTGCCAGCTTGCCCACTCGCGCGGCGCGGCCGGGCAGAGCGCGTTTGCCGGATCCTGTGCGCCCGATTGCGTGCCGTCGTCGTCTGTGGAGCAGGATGCGGGCTGGAGGGGGCGCAGGTAGAGGCGCTGCGTGAGCGAGAATCCGGCCTGGTTGGTGTCCGTGGCCACGTCGGTGGTATCGAATAACAGAACGTTGCGCGCACTCGGCCCGATTCCCCCCACATAGCGGTAAGTCAGCTCGGGCTCGATTACATGGCGCAGCTCGCGATTCCAGAAGGGCAGCCTGAAGTCGCGCTCCAGCGCGGGAGGACGTACGTCCACTGAGGCTTCCAGATCGTAGCGGTTGATCGGATCGTGGCTGATGGTGGGGATTCCGTCATTGGAACCGGTGAGGTCGGGGTACTGGCTCTTGGTGTAGAAGGTGTCGCGAAGCCCGGCTTCGGAAACCACGCTCCAGCCGCCGGCCGAAAACGGCAGCGAGAGATGCGGATAGAAGTCCATGCGCCCGATGTTGCGCACGTGAAAGTCGGGCTCGGAGCGGTTCAGGTAACTCAAAGACGAATGGAATCCCCACTCGAGGGGCGATGCGTCCAGCGGCCGGTCGAGCACATCGTAGCGCACCGTGGGCAGGTGAAGAATCTTAGCCTCGTCGCCGTTCGCGGTGCTGGCGAAGGTCTGAAAGCGATCCAGCGAAACTGAGGGAATCAATCCATTGTGTGCGTGAATGAATCCCAGGTCGCTCGAAACCTCGGAGCTGGTGGCCACGGAATAGTTGTCGTCGAAGACGAGACGGTAGACATAGCTCGAGAGGTACTCCACCACGCCGGAGATGCGCGTCTGCGGCGACAGATCCTTGCGCCCCTGCGCAACCACGTCCACGCCGCCCTGGTTGGTCAGCTCTTCCGTGGCGGTGCCGGGAACGGGCACCTCGATGCCGCGATCCAAGAGCGCGTTCCAGCGCGCGAGCAAATGATCCTGCCCGGGCCCGCGATAACGGAAATCGCCGTTGGGCGCCCATCCGCGTTTGCTGTAGTATTCGGCCCCCAGCACCATGTCCATGCTGCGGCTGATGGCCCAATATACCTGCTCGCCGATGGTGTAGCCCTTGATCGACGAGTTGCTGGCTACCGGCGTGAGAAAGCCGCTCACGCGCCCCGTTTCGCTGGCCGGATGATGCAGGTACGGAAGATAAAAAATGGGAATGCCGAGAAACTCGAACCCCGCATTGGTGGTGGAAGCATTGCCGTTTTCGAGCCTGATGGAGCGGGCGATAATGCGCCAGTCCGGATGGGGAAGGCGGCAGTTGGTGATCGATCCGTCGACGATGCGGTAGCTGCCTTCGCCGGTTTCGAGCAGCACGCGGCCGGAAAACAACAGCGGATTGGCGGTTGAGTACACAATGGTGTGGCCGGCGTGGCGCACGCCCTGCGAGCCGCTCACGTTGTAGAAGCGCGCCGTGTGCATGTTCAAGCGCATGTCGCCGTGCGAGGCGTTGATGAGCACGTCGTCGGGGCCGCCGGAAAGCTGCAGACGCCCGTCGGCCTCTATCTCGGCGGTGGATTGGTTATACGTGACCTTGTCTGCGAGCAAAATGTAGTCGCGGTAGTGGACCTGGACGTCGCCGGTGAGCGTCCACACATCGCCCACGCGGGTTTGGCTTTCGGCTTTCCATTCGATGGGAGTTCCGCCAGGATTCTGCGGCTCCGGCTTTGCGATGGGCACCAGTTCCTGGCCGGGATCGTCGGGTAGCGCGGACGGCGTTCCGGTCTGCAGAGCACCCGCCATTCCCTGCTGGCCGGGAGGTAACCCGTTGGTTAACTCCTGTCCCGCGACGCGCAGGTGACAGGCAGCCAGCAGCATGATAATTACTAAGGTACGAGGACGCATCCTGAGACCAAGATTGACGTAAGGCTCAGCATAGCAAAGCCGAGTCGGTCTTAGATGGGACGCGCACCGCGTGGCTCTGGCAGCAAAGAAAACTCGGTTCGACTCTGGTGACCTGCGCATTGCAACCTCGGCCGCGCCTCGCTTTCTCCGCGACTCTCCACCTCACAATTCATCAGCGGCGCCCGCGGAGTGCGAACCGGCCACGGCCGGCAGCTTCCGCGAGCGCCAACGGCGGCGAGCGGATTCTGCACCGCGGGACGCTACTGCACTGAAGGGGCACAGATACCTTGAGCACATCGATCCATTCCGTTGATTACGCTGACCTGGACTCTTCCTGGAAGCAGGAAGTGAACCGGCGCGTGGCTGAGCACAAGAAGAGCAAGCACTCGTACGCGGCGGGACGCGAACTGGTGCGCGAACACCGGAACGATCCTGCCAGCCGCGCCGCACAGGCCGCGGCGCGCGTTGCGGCGCGTTACGCCAACGCGCCCAGCTACAGCGAAGTGCTGGCTGGCGAGGCCCGTGCCGCGATGCTGGCCGCCGAGGCCGCTTCGCGGGCTGCCCTTGCCGCGCAAGCTGCCGCACAGTCGGTTCTCAACAGCCTGCAGGCAGCGGCGTCTACGGAATCGACAGCTGGGAATGCAAACCGCCGAACCGGCGACGGGAGCGGCACAGAGTTAACGGCGTATGCCGGCGGGCCGGCGGCAGAGCCAGCGGCGTACGAAGCCTCTGCGCTGTCAGATTCGGAACAAGATGGGGAGCACGCCTACGCGATCCACTGGGAGCCCGAGCTGCCCGTGCGGCATCCGGCGCCTGTTCCCCTGCGCGCCATTCAGTTACCGGGCCTGTTTGATTCGGGCGTGCAGGACTGGCCCGAGCCGGGGTCGCCGGAAGGAGACCTCGAGCTGATTGAGCCCACGCAGCCGATCTACGGCAACCTCATTGAGTTTCCACGCCAGCTTGTGGCTACCCGCAAGGTGCGCCCGCGGCGGGTGGAAGGACCCCTGGCAGCGGATGCGAGCGAAGCGCAGTTGAGCATCTTCGAAGTCGATCCGGGCGCGATCGCCATCGAACCGGAGACTCCGCAGCCGGTTCACGAGACTTCTCTGCCTGAATGGACGGGACCTGAGTGGTCGGGAATGCAACTCGGCTCGCACCCCGAGGTGGAGGAAGAAGCGCACGAGCACGAGCCGTCACCTGAGTGCGCCGCTGCGCCGGCGCTCCATCTTGCCTCGGCAAGCCGCCGGTTGTTGGCAGTGGTTGTGGATGGCTCGCTGGTGGCCGGAGCCTTCCTGCTGCTGGCATTGCTGGTTGCCGGCAGGATGACGGCGGTCCCCGGACCGCGCGCGATCGAGATCGGAAGCGCATTTTGCCTGCTGATCGCAGGCGCACTCTACGAAATGCTCTTTTTCATGCTGGCGCAACCCACGCCCGGGATGTACTATGCGCGGCTCCGCCTCTGCACCTTCGAGGGGGACGCGCCCACGCGCACACAGCGCAACGCACGCCTGGTCGCGCTCCTGCTTTCGGCTCTGCCCCTAGGCTTGGGGCTGGTGTGGGCCATCTTTGACGAAGAGCATCTTGCCTGGCACGACCGGCTCTCGCACACCTACCTGCGCCGCTGCTGAGGGACTGGCCCGGACGGTACGGCGGTGGTTCAATCCACGGTGACCGCATCCGGCGGTGCGCCGCCGACAAGGCTGGTCGCCTGCTGTCCCGGTTGAAGTGTGTCTTCCGTCAGCTTGATGCCGGATGAATCCGGGCCGCTCACCTGCGCCAGAACCCGGCTTCCGGCCGGAGCCTCCATGCCGGTGATGAGAACCCGCTGCGCATCTCTCAAATCGAAGACCGGCGCTCGGCCTGCGGGCGCGCTGAGGCTCAGCCCGGAAAATGTCACGTCCTGAACGTCGTCGCAGACAACGGCCGGCCGTTCATCCCGCTCGTCGGCGATGCACGTGACATCGCGCAGCTCAATCTGGTCCGCGTGACGCATGTAAAAGCCGTAGGACGGGAGCCGTCCCATCATCCACGCTTCCGGATACTTGTCGGCGTCTTCGGGAATCTCGCGGCTTGCCCAGTCTGCGCGGCCCTGTCCGGCGGTGTGAATGTGGCTGTTTGCAATTGTGACGCCGGAGGGCCGCGGGCCGGGTACGCCCGTGATCGAACTAGTGACAATCGCGCCTTCGGCTTCAATTCCTTCCATGTGCACATTGCGCAGGAAGGAATTCTCACCCGGGCTTCGCTGCTCGAGCCGCACGAAGATGGGCGCGCGAACGTACTGCATGCGGATCGCGGACACCACCACGTCCTCGATGCTGCCGCCATCGGCCACCTCGATGCTCACGCCGCCGATGACCCGCTGATTCAGCGGCCCCGCGGGATCGCTGTACACCACCGAATCGGTGAAGCGGATGTGGCGGAAGATGCCGCGCGTCTCCGTGCCGATCTTGAATCCATTGCAGGAGGTAGTCAGCCGGCAGTGGGAGACGGTGATGTTTTCGGTCGGCAGCGTGTCGCCGTAAGGGCTCGGGCTCTTGAGGCAGATGGCATCGTCCCCGGTGGCGATATCGCAATTCGAAACTGAAACATTGCGCGAGGCCACGATGTCAATTCCGTCCGTGTTGATCCCAAAGGGCGCGTTGCGGATGCGAATGCCGTCGATGGTGACCGTGTCGCAGGCCAGCGGCTGCAGCGTCCGGCCCGATGAGTTGCTGAGCGTGATTCCGTTCACGTGCACGTTGCGGCACTGCTCGAACTGCACCATGGGCGAGGGGCGGCCGCCTTTTTTCACCTGCGTGGAGTGCGTGGCCACATCCTTCCACGCATTGTCGGGTGTGGCCGGCGGCCGGTCCGAGCGCTCCCAATACGCCGGACCCTGGCCGTCGATGGTGCCTTGTCCGGCGAGCGTGATGTCTTCGGCATCCTTCGCGAAGACCACATGATGGGAATCTCGATAATCTTCGATGGAGGCGCTGCCCACCAGCGTGCAGCCTCCATCGAGGTGAAGGGTCACGCGGCTTTTGAGCTCCAGTCCGGCGATGAGAAACCTGCCCGCGGGCGCCAGGACCACGCCTCCGCCGGCGCCCGAGGCCTCGTCGATGGCACGCTGAATGGCCTTTGTGCTTAGGGATCTGCCGTCGGGCCTCGCGCCGTAGTCGAGGATGTTCTTCGCGCCCTGGAGGGATACGTCCGATTGCTCCATAAGAGGCGATGAGCGGAGGCCGAGCCGGGCGAGTGACGCCCAACCAGCCCACTTGGGCGTTGCGATAAGAAAGTCTCTTCTCAGCATAAAAACCGTTCAGACCCGCGCAGAAATCCTTGCAAAGAAAAGGGAAGCCTTCTTTCACTTTGAGATGACCGTTGGCCATGGAAAGCTGTCCTCGAAAACGATGAGACTTTGGCATATACTTAGTTATATGCCAAGCCGGAGGGCGATTATGCCGCGCAGAGCCAAGCTCTTTATGAATAACCGCTGCCAGGCGGTGCGGATTCCAAAAGAGTTCCGATTCTCCACTTCCGAGGTGCACATCCGGAAGGAAGGAGACGAGGTGATCCTCTCGCCCCGGCCAGCCGACTGGTCCGAATATCTTAGGCCGCATCCGGTGGCATCCGAAGAATTCATGACGAACGTTGAGGAGTTGCCGTTCGAGGAGCGTTCCTTCTGATGCCGGCATATATGCTCGATACCGGAATCTCCTCTTACATCATGAAGGGCTCGGCTCCAGCCGTTTTGCGCAAGTTGACCACGATGCCCACAACTGCGGTGTGCATCTCCGCAATCACCCAGTCCGAGCTCGAGTTCGGCGTCGAGATCTCACCGCGACCGGAAAAAGACCGCGCTGCGCTCGAGCTGTTCCTGCGGCACATCGAGGCATTGGATTATCCGGCGGGCGCAGCGGCATTCTATGGGAGGATTCGGGCCGATCTCCAATCGCACGGAGCCTTGATCGGCCCGAACGACACGCTCATTGCCGCACATGCGCTTTTTTTAGGGTTGACCCTGGTGACCAACAATACGCGCGAGTTCGCGCGCGTGCCGGAGCTGAAGTTCGAGAACTGGGCATAATTCGTCGCAGCGATGAAATAGTTTATCCGGCCACCGTGCGCAACGCGCTCACCCCTGCGCCCAGCAACGCGGTCTCATCGGAGGGGGGCAGAACTTCCAGCGAGAAGCTCTGCAGAGGGCTCATTCTGACCATGGTTTCCAAATGGCTGCGCAGCAGCGGCAGCTCGAGGAAATGCACATTGTGTCCGGTGAAGTAGAACTTCCCCGGTCCGGCGAGATGAATAAAGGAGGCGGTCGCCGCAGCCAGGGCGCGGTGCCACAGATCGACAAAATCGCGACAGCGCTGGTCGCCCTTCTTCGCGTTCGAAAAAATTTCTTCCGGCTCCAGATCGAGGAAACGCATGCGCATGGCGCGCGAACCCATGATGCCTTCAAGATGCCCCACGCCGCCGCAACCGCAATAGCGTTCTTTGGGATCGAGAGTGACGGTGATGTGTCCGCCCTCCCAGACTCCTTCCACGTAGGGCCAGCGCCCGTAGCCGATTCCGTTGCCGATGGTCCATACACGCGTAAGCTTGTTGAACCGCCCATGCGTGGCGGCTACGCTGGCGGCGATGGCGTCGGCATCGTTGACCACATGCACGGGGGTTTGGATTCCGCGCGAGGCAATCTCCCGGGTCATCTCTTCAGCCAGCCGCATGCCCTTGATCTGGGGAAGGTTGGGAGAGTCCTCCACCACGCCGTGGCGCACAATCCCGGGCACGGCCACGCCGATGGCATCGAGCGGACCGGCTGCGGCCGCAGCGAGTGTGGCCACGCGCGAAGCCATGATCTGCACCAGCTCGCCCCTGGGAATTGCGGTCAGCGCGTCCTCGGAACTCGCGTCACTCGGGTAGCGCAGAACTTCACCGACGATTTGCTGTTCCTCGAGCCTTCCGGCGACAAGATGTTCGGTGATCACGATTCCGATAGCGCGTGTCATGGAAGCCCCTCCTTGGGGATGCGGGTGTTTGTGCGCGGCTACGCGGCTCGGCGCCCACTCCCCGCGTCTGGCCACCGGCGAGGAAAACTCAGCTTGATCCCTGATACCGTTGCAACCGCCCCAGCCCATTGAACGCTGCCACCTTGTAGCACTCGGCGAGCGTGGGGTAGTTGAACACGGTGTCAATGAAGTAGTTCACCGTGCCGCCCAGGGTCATGACGGCCTGGCCGATGTGCACCAGCTCCGCGGCGCCTTCCCCGATGATGTGAACGCCCAGAACCTTGCGCGTCTCGCGATGGAAGATCAGCTTCAGGCGTCCGGTGGTGTCGCCGCGAATCTGGCCGCGCGCCACCTCGCGATAATAGGCCATGCCCACCTCATAAGGGACGTCCTCGTCGGTGAGCTGCTCCTCTGTCTTGCCGATAAAACTGATCTCCGGAATTGTATAAATTCCATAGGGATAGAAACCCGGACAGGTTGTCGCGGCGCGGTCGCTGAACGCCCAGGAAGCAGCAATCCGTCCCTGTTCCATGGAAACCGACGCCAGCGAGGGAAAGCCCACAACGTCGCCGGCGGCGAAGATGTGCTCAACCTTGGTCTGGTATTGCTCGTTCACCGCGATGCGGCCGCGATTGTCCGCTTCGAGACCGGCCGCGGCCAGGTTGAGATCGTCAACGGCGCCCTGGCGGCCGATGGCATAGAGCAGCGCGTCGCCGGAGACTTTTTTCTTGCTCATCAGGTTGGCCACCACGGTGCCCGGCGTGGGCTCCTCCACGCTTTCGAGCTCCTCGCCCAGGCGCATGGTCACCCGGCTGTCGCGGAGATGGTAGCTGAGCGCCTCAATGATCTCGCGGTCGGCGAATTCGAGCAGGCGATCGCGCTTTTCAATCAGCGTGACGCGCACACCGAGAACCGCGAACATGCAGGTGTATTCGACGCCGATCACCCCGCCGCCGACCACGATCAACGTGCGCGGCAGCTCGGGAAGATCGAGGACCTGATCGCTGTTGATGATGGTGCGGCCGTTGATGGGAACCTTGGGCGAGGAGGCAGGCCGCGTGCCCACGGCGATGACGATGTGGTCGGACTCGAGCGTGGAATCGCCCAACGGGCCCTCGACATGTACCTTGTGCGGGTCGATGAATCGCGCGATGCCGTGCACCACGTCCACGCCGTTGCGCGAGAGCTGGGCCTCGGTGACGTCGACTTCGGTTTTGATCACCGCTTGCACGCGGAAGGCCAGGTCCGCCATGGTGATCTTCTCTTTGACGCGGTAGTTAATCCCGTAAAGCGAGCGGTAGTTATAGCCGGAGAGGTGCAGGACGGCTTCACGCATGGTTTTGGAGGGGATGGTGCCGGTGTTGATGCAGACGCCTCCCACCACGGAGCGCGCCTCCACTACGGCCACGCGCTTGTTCATTTTGGCCGCGGCCACGGCTGCACGCTGACCGGCGGGTCCGGAGCCGATGACAACCAGGTCATATTTCACGGCGCTCATGACGAGTCTCTCTCCCAACGTGGTCGTGGATTTCAAACGGCGGCGGCAACTTGGTCTTGTGACGCGTTGCAGATGTTTCGGGGTCCGCGCCGCGAGCCGGGAACGTCTCTAATCGGAGGCTACCATAGCAGCCGGAAGCGGCATACCCAGCGGGCAAGCGGGAGAGGTAACAAAGAGAAAAAGCGCGGACGGCCGAAGTTCGCCCCGCAGACGTGAGTATGCCGCCGGGTTATCGAAGGCGCAGGCAGACACGGTTGACCGGTGGAATCGATTGGGAAAAAACGGCACTCAGGAATGCGCGGCGTGCAGGCGCTGCCGCGCTCCAGTTCGCGCCTTGCCCGCAATTTTCGCACCCGGCTGGTCTTTTTCTTCGAGCCGGAACTCGTGGATCATCTCGTCCAGGTCGTTGGCCAGCGAAGCCAGGTTCTTCAACAGCTCCACGGCTTCTTCGGTTGCCTGCGTGCTTTCGTTGGCGAGCTGGGAGATCTGGCTTGCGGACTCGCTCACCTCGCCGGCGGCCGCGGCCTGTTCGGTTGCGGCGGTGGCGATCAGGTTGATCTGCTGCTCCACCTGCTTTGACGCGGCGATGGTCGCCTCCAGGCTGGCTCGCGCGTTCGCCGTCTCCTTCATGCCGTTTTCCACCGCCGCGCGGCTCTCGTGCATCACCTGCATGGTCTCCCGCGTTTCGTCCTGGATGCGGCGGATGGTTCCGGCGATCTCCTCGGTTGCGATCTTGGTCCGCTCGGCAAGCCGGCGCACTTCGCCGGCCACCACGGCAAAGCCGCGGCCATGCTCGCCGGCGCGCGCCGCTTCAATGGCCGCGTTCAGCGCCAGCAGGTTCGTTTGCTCGCTGATCTCCTGAATCACATTCACCACCTTGCCGATTTCTTCCGAACGGGAAGCGAGCGAAGCCATCTTTTCCGAAACGGTGCTGGTGGCGGCCGAGACCTTTTCCATCGTAGACGCTGCCGCGTGCATCACGGCTCCGCCCTGCTGGGCGGTTTCCGCGGAGCTGCGGCTGGCTTCCGTCGCTCTTGCCGCGTTGTGGCTGATCTCGCCGATGGTCGCCGTCATCTCCTGCGCCGCGGCGGCAATCTGGTTGATCTTGCTGGTCTCGGTTCTTGCGTTGCCGGCGCTCTGCACAGCGCGTGTGCTCACGTCCGATGCGCCTTGCGAGAGGGTTGCGGCTGACGCGGCGATCCCTTCCATCAGCGCGCGCAGCGAGCGCACGCAATCATTCAATGCATCGCCCATGCGGCCGATCTCGTCCGTTCCCGTCACCACCACCTGGGTGGTGAGGTCCTTTTCGGCCAGCTTTTCCAGAGCATTTGTCACCACTTTGACCCTGGGGGCGGTCACCTTGGTCAGTTCGAATCCCAGGAGCGCGCATAGCCCGATGAGCAGCAGGTTGATCGCGACATTGGCCCAGGTGGTGCGCCGGCTCGCCTCGGTGGCGCCGTCCGCGCTCTCCATGCCGTGTTTGACGTTTAGCTGAATGTCAGCGTTGATGGCGGCCAAAGCAGTGTTGAAGATCTCAATGGTCGAGTCCGACGAGAGGACGTCCAGCGCGTCGGCCAGCTTGCCCGCAATCGACAGCGCATCGCCACGGTCGCTCGCTTCCTTGTACTGCGCGAAGGTCTGCTGAATCTTCTCGTAAAGCTCTCTTTCCCCCGGGTAGTTCACCAGCGGCGCGTACTTCTCGATGGCTGCCTGATAGTCTTCGAGGGCTTTCTGCCGGTTCTGCCAGTGAGAGTTGAGGCAAGTCGGATTCTGGCACAGCATCAGGTCCAGGTCTTCCCTGCGCATCACGTTCATGGCTCCGCGCGCATCCGATAACACGGCCACACCAGGGAGAAAATCTCCGCTCACTTCGGTGCTCTTCAGCGCAATTGAGCGCAGCGAAAAATAGGTGAACAAGCCGAGCATTGCGGAAAGCCCGCAGATGGCAGTGAAGGTGTATTTGAACTTTTGCGAGATGGGAAGATTTCTGGACCAGGACATGCCGAGACGCCTTTCGCAGAGGGTTGCAGGCTGTATCGGCTCAGTGGAGTCAATCTTGAACCCGAATGGCGAGTGCCAGGCGGCTTCGATGTTCAACTTCGTTCAGGTACAACTCGGCGATTCTTTGTCGTTACTCATGAAGATCGGCTCATCTCCGCCGCTTTGCGGCGGGCGCTATTTACCCGTATTCACCACGCGCCACACGCTGCGCGAGCCGTCATCGGTGACGTAGAGCGCGCCGTCCTGGCCAATGGCCACGCCCACGGGCCGGCCCCACACCTGGCCGTCGGACGTCACAAAGCCGGTGAGAAAATCTTCGTAGGCTCCCGTGGCCTTGCCGTCCTGCATGGGAATCATGATCACTTCATACCCGCCGCGGTTCTTGCGATTCCACGATCCGTGCTCCGCGACAAAGGCGTCTCCATCGAATTCCGCGGGAAAGCTGTTCCCATGCGCGGGATAAAAGGTCAAGTCCAGCGAAGCCATGTGCGGCTGCACCAGCACGTCGGGCACGATGACCTTTGACGCAAGATCGACGTGCTTGCAACTCATGGCCTGGAGCATGGTGAGCGGAGCGCTCGACTGCGGATTGGCGCCGGTTCCATCGGCGCACGGCTCGGGCAGGCGCGGATCCTTGTGGTCGCCGATGTAATACCAGGGCCAGCCGTAAAATCCGCCTTCCTCAATATGCGTGACGTAGTCGGGTGGCAAATTGTTGCCCAGCTCGTCGCGCTCATTGGTGGAGCACCACAGCTCTCCGGTGGTGGGATTGATGGCTTCTCCCACGCAGTTGCGGATGCCGTGAGCGTACACCTCCACGAATTTGCCTTCGGGCGTGTATTCGAGCACGTCGGCGCGATGAAATTCGCGCGGATGCGTGTCCGGATTGTCGATGTTCGATGCGCTTCCGACCGAAACGAGCATGTAACGGTCGTCGGCCGAGAAGACCACGTCGCGCGTCCAGTGACCTCCGCCGCGCAACTGCGCGTAGCCGGGAATGTTGGGAACGACGATCTGCGGCGAGCTTACCTCCGACTTCAGCTCGCCCGTCTTATAAGGGAAGCGCACAATTTGCGTGGCGGTGCCAATGTAAATCCACTTGGGATCGCTCCCGGATGGATAGAAAGCGATGCCGAATGGGTGGTCGAGTCCGCTCGCAAATTCGCTCACGGTCCTGGCGCGACCCTCCGCTGTTACGCCGCGCAGAACGAAGATCGAGCCGGCCTGCGAGTCGGCTACGAACAGATCGCCATTGGGCGCCAGGCGAATCACGCGCGGCATCACGAAGGTTCCCGAGCTGGGTCCGTAGGTGGCGCGCACATCGTCTGAGCGCTGCATGGGCGTTGCCGCGTTGCCGCCCGCGTACAGCTCTACCTTGAAGCCGGGAGGCGCGATGGGCCAGGCGTCCTTGGGCCGCTCGATGACTGTCGGGCCGTTATCGACGGATTCGGTAGCGAACGGCGCGGGCAGATCGGCAACGGTAATCTTCCGCATCACGCCCGGCTTTTGCTGGCTCCAGTCGGCGTAGGCTGCGGGTCCGGTAATGATGCCCTGCGCGACGGCCTGGGGCGCCGGAAAAATGCTGCAAACGAACGCGGCCAGGAAAACGAGCGATCCACGAAGTTTCATTTGAGAATGCCTCGGCGCTGAGAGATTTTCGAGCGAAAAGGAGGGCCCTCAAACCGATCATACCGGATAGGATCCGGTTCCCGGCGGCGAGGGTTCCTGCTCAGCTCGAGCTCTTAGGCGGCGCAAATCACGCCGAGAGCTCTTCGTTGGCGGGCATTTCGTAGTTGGCGCGCGTATGCCGGTAGATGGCGATCCACTCTTCGGTCGAGCGCGGGCTGGAAATTCCCAGACAGGAGGTGAAGGTATCGGACAGCAGGTGCAAATCGGAGCGGAACGTTGCCTTGGATATATAGTCCAGATCGATCCACGCCTTGCTCGGTTTCACCACTTCCTGATAGAAGGCATCGAGTTCCTGCGCAGGCACCCCGGCCAGGACTTCCTCTTCCTGTCGAAACGCAAGGGTCGCCGGGCCGGTGATGCCGGGACGCACGCGCAGATACAAGGCCTCATGCTGGGACAGCTTGGGCCGCGGCCCCACCAGGCTCATGTCGCCTTTCAGTACATTCCAGAATTGCGGCAGCTCGTCGAGTTTATAGCGGCGCAGCAGAGCGCCCACGCGGGTAATGCGCGCATCCCCAACCACAGTGATGGGAGAACCGGAGGCAGCCGAAGCGCGCATGGAGCGGAATTTATATAAAGTAAATTCCATGCCATGGCGTCCCATGCGGCGCTGGCGAAAGAAAATGGGGCCTGGAGAGGTGAGGAAAACCAGCAGCGCCAGCAGCAGAAGCACAGGCGCCAACGCCAGCAGCGCGGCAAAGGCGACGAGCAGATCGAAGGCCCGCCGCCGGCGTGAATTCATCCACCCCGCTGCGTCGTGGGGGTGCGGCTCGTGCCTGGGGAAATGAAGCAGCGCCTTCTGCGCCCTGTCCATTTCGATGATGGGGTGGGAACGGTCCGTGCGGAGGTGTGGTTTCTTAGCAGTCTGCTCGCATTGCAGTGCACTCATCGGTGAAAATCCCCGTGTTGATTGCGCCCAGTGGAGCTAAGCGGCTAACCGAGAAAAGATGGCGATATTAATCTTTTCGAATCAGATGCTTTCCAGCGTCTGAAGAAAACTCTTCACGCGATCAACTAATCCGTACCGTTTCTCATCAAAACAAGAGACAGGCAGATCAACAAAATCTGCACTTCGCATTGGGATGCGCCATCGCCCACTCGGGTTTGCCTTTCGCGGCGCACGCGGTCGAGGGCATCTAAATCAATGAAAGCTTGGAAGAAGAAACCGCGGCGGATGCGTCAAATCACGGAGAAAATGCTTCTTACTTCAAGGAGCGTGGGGAAAGCGCGCGCCGGTCGATTCCGGAATTTTCATTAGAGATTCATTCGTCGCGCAATGGCCGCTTCGGTAACCCTTGCGGCCCAAAGCACGTGGCAACACCTGGACGACGGCAACTGAAATCGTATGTCTACGCTGAAAAGTGTTTCGATGCCCATCGATCCGGCAGGCGCTCGCCGGGATGAGAGCAGGGACGAGATTTCTGTTCTCGACCTGCTCGTGATCCTGACTGCGCACCGCTGGCTCATTTTGAAAACCGCGGCTTTCTTCGCCGTTGCCGCCGTGGTGCTGGCGTTGCTGCTCCCCAAGCGGTTCACCGCCAAGACCACGATCCTGCCGCCGCAGCAGGGGAATTCGTTCGCTTCCGCCCTGAGCTCGCAGCTTTCCGGTCTCGGCGGACTGGCGGCCTTAGCCGGCAGCGCGCTCGGCAGAAGCCCGAACGAAATGTATGTGGCGATGATGAAAAGCCAGGTGGTGGAAGACGCGATGATCCATCGCTACGGCTTGATGAAAGAGTACAAGTGCAGATATCTCTCGCAGGCGCGCAAGGTCTTTGAAAGCCATTTCAACGTGGAGGGAAATGGAAAGGACGAGCTGATTCACATCTCGGTCGACGACCCGGATCCGAAGCGCGCGGCCGAAATGGCCAACGGCTACGTGGATGAATTTCGCACGCTGTCGCAGGGACTGGCGATCACCGAGGCTGCGCAGCGCGTGGTCTTCTTTGAGCAACAGGTGGATTCAACCAAGGAGAAACTGGCCGAGGCCGAGGAGGCGCTGAAGGAGACCGAGCAGAAGACGGGGATGCTCCAGCTCGACAGCCAGGCTCGCGCTCTCATCGAATCGGCGGCCATGCTGCGCGCGCAGATCGAGGCTAAGGAAGTCCAGATTCAGATGATGCGCACCTATGCCGGCGACCAGAATGCAAATCTGATTGAAGCCGAGCAGGGCCTGGATGGTTTGCGGGCGCAGCTCCAGAAGCTGGGCGGCAGCGAAGACGACGACACGGCGGGATTGATCCAGCCCAAAGGATTGGTGCCGCAGTCGGGGCTTGAATACATCCGCAAGTATCGCGACGCAAAATATTACGAGACCATCTACGAATTTCTAGCGCGCCAGCTCGAATTGGCCAAGCTCGACCAGGCCAAAGAGGGCGCGCTGATCCAGACCGTCGATCCGGCGATCGTCCCTGACCACAAATCGTTTCCGCCGCGCGCCTTGATCGTCGTCATCGGAACTTTCCTGGGATTGCTGGTCGGCGTCTGCCTTGCTCTCCTCAAAACCTCTATTGCGCGGATGCACAGAGATCCGGAAGCGCACGCCAAGCTCAGGTTTCTGCGGCAGACTTTTTCCTTCAACGCGGCGCGGAGGCGAACCGGACGGGAGTCGTATGTGCAGGAGGACTAGCCCGGCTGTTGAAAGTCCCTCGCCCCGGCAAAGAGCATCGCAGGATACGGCTTCGAAGGCGCGCGCAAGCGATCCCCGGGTGCGGCTTGCCGTTCTGGCCAAGAACTCGGTCGCGAACCTCTGGCGGTTGGGAACAAGCTGGATCATCGTGCTTGTCGTTCCTCCGCTGCTGGTCCGTCTTCTCGATCCGGCTTCCTACGGAACCTGGATGCTGGTGCTGCAGATCGGAGCCTACGCCACCCTCTTCGATGGCGGATTGCAGCTCGCCATCGGCCGCTTTGTTGCCCGCGCAGAACACCACGCCGACCGCCATTACCTGGGCATCGTCCTCAGCAGTTCAACGGCCTTCCTCGCGGCAGTGGCCACCGCGCTGTGCGTGCTTGCGGCTGCGGTGTCGTTCCATCTGGGAAGCCTCTTTCGCTCCATTCCTGCGCCCATCCTCGGGCAGGCGCAGGTGGCGCTCCTGCTGGTTGGCGGCTCGCTCGGCCTGGTCATTTCCACCTCGGCTTTTGCGGGACTCTGCCTCGGCCTTGAGAAGAACGAGATCAATGCCGCAGCCGTGAGTGTCTCCAAACTTGCAGGGGCTGCGGGAGCGCTGTGGGCGGCCTTTCATTATCAGGGATTGATGTGGATGGCGCTCTGGACCGCGGCCGGCACTTTGATGCAGCCGGTCATTTTCTTTCTTGCTATCAGGGTTCACGGAGCCGCCGCGCATTTCAAGCTGCGCCTGGTCAAGCTTTCCATGGTCCGGCAGTTTGCGCGCTTCTGCGGCGCAACGCTCGCTTCGCAGCTCAGCTCGCTGCTCATCTCGGGGCTCGACCTGCCCATCGTGGCGGCCTTCGACTTCCCCAACGCGGGCTATTACGCCTTGGCGGCCACCGCGAGCAATCTCATTTCCGTTCTGCACGGACCCGTGCTTTCCACGCTCGTTCCCATGATGTCGAGCCTGAGCGCAGGCGAAGACGCGCAGCGCATGGGCAAAGTGCTGGTGCGCACTTCGCGGCTGGCCACGGCGCTGCTTCTGCTCACCGCGGTGCCCTTCATGCTGGGAATGCCGGTGCTGCTGCACCTGTGGGTGGGCCGGAATTATGCGGTGCATGCGCTGGTGTTCGCGGAGATCCTGATGGGCGCGCAACTGGTGCGCCTCACGCTCTTACCGTACAGCATCATCGGTTTCAGCGCCGGCGAGCAGAGCCGCATGCTGGTTTCGCCCACCGTCGAGGCGGTGGTCAATGTGGCCTGCAGCCTGGTTCTGGTGCGTTCCATGGGCGCGGCGGGAGTGGCCGTGGGAACCCTCATTGGCGCCTTTGTAGGCGTCACCCTGCACTTCCTCGTCAGTATGCGGAGAACACGGTCCATGGCGTTCGGCAGGATGCAGCTGCTTTGGCAGGGGATTCTCCGGCCGCTCGGATGGGCCGCTGTTCCTGCCGCCCTCCTGGCTCTGGGCCTGCATTGGCTTATCGACCCCGCCATCCAGATTTCGCTGCTGGCGGCTTCTGCGGTGCTGCTGGCTGTCGTCTTCTGGTATGGCCATCTCGACGCAGGCGAACGCAACGTGATTCACGGTGCAGGCACGCATCTGTGGGCGGCGCGGTTTCGCCCCTCGGCCATTGGAGTTTGAGCATGGGGATTCTTGCAGTCATGGTTCGTTACCGGACGCCTCTTGAGCAGTCGCGTACCTATGAGGGGCTGCGCGGCGCGCTCGCCTCCGATGCCGAGCTCGCCGGCTCCTACACGGTGATGATCTGGGACAACACGCCCGACCCGCTTGCCGATCCGCAACTTCCTCCCGCGTTTCTCTATCGCCATTCGAACGCCAACCTCGGTCCCTCGGGAGCTTACAACGAAGCGCTGGGCTACGCGCGCGCGCACGGTCACGCATGGATGCTTCTGCTCGATCAGGACATGGAAATCCGCGCGGATTTTCTGCACGCCCTGTTGCGCCATCGCCGCCGGTTGGAAAGCCAATCTGAAATTGCAGCGATTGTGCCTACTGTGCGTGTAGGTGATGTTGTCGCCTCGCCGTACCGTCAACGGTTCAATCGGGTGATCCCCTATCCGCAAGGCGAGCCGGGCGTCCTGCCCGGCGAAGCGATCGCCGTCAACAGCGGCTCCCTGGTGCGCATTTCCTCGGTGGAGCAGATCGGCGGATTCAGCCGCGATTTCTGGCTCGATTACTCCGACATGGACCTGTTCCATCGTTTCCACCTCCACGGCATGCGCGTGTGGCGTGCAACCGATACCGAACTGCAGCACGAGATTTCGATTATGGATTACGACCGGCTCATGACTCCCTGGCGATACCGGAATTTTTCTTATGCGGAGAACGCGTTCAACGATCTTTACAAGGGCCCTTTGGAAAATGCGGTGCAGACGCTGCGCATGTTGGTGCGGTCGCTCAAACAGCGGAAGAAATACAAAAATCGCGAGTTCTCCCGGATTACCTGGAAACAATGGACGTACCGGCTGACCACTTCGAGAAAACAGCGGCTGCTGGATTGGAGAGCGGACTCGGAAAGAAGGCAGTCGACGCTGGCATGAAGCAGGGAATCTTTAGCTTCGGGTTTTCAGTAATGCGAAGTGACCGGCGAAGGGGTTTCAGCATGAGAGTGTTGTCCAAATCGCCGTTACACAAGATTGCGACTGCGACCAGGATAGCCATGAATGGGCCCCTTCGCTGTCGCAAGTTGGCTTTTTCGCTTGTCGCTGGTCGCACGGGAATTGAAATTGGTGGCCCGAGCGTTGTATTCAGGAAACCCTGGTATCTGCCCATTTATGACAGGGTGCATTCGCTTGACAACTGCGACTTCCGGAGGGATACGACGTGGGCCTCCCACAACGATAGCTACTGCTTCAACAAACGCACCCCGCCTGGCAGGACCTATTTCTGCGAGGGTTCCGAGCTGAAAGAAATCCCGGATGGCAAATACGATTTCGTGCTATCCAGCCATAACCTTGAGCACATTGCAAACCCTGTGAAGGCGCTCAGGGAATGGCAGCGCGTGGTGAGGCCGGGCGGTCATTTACTGCTGGTTCTGCCGTATTACCGCTGGACTTTTGATCGCGCTAGGACCCCTACGGCCCTGGAACACATGCTGGAGGATTACCGCCGAGGAATCGGCGAAAACGATCTCACGCACGTCGAGGAAATCTGTAAAGCGCGCGTGGATGGTTCGCCCGGATCGGATGCCGACTTCCGCAATACGCTTAGGAACAATCTTAGCCATCGGATGATACATCACCACGTGTTTGACGCGAGCAACAGCGAGGAACTGCTGGAGGCGTCTGGGTTCAGCGTGCTTACCGTGGAACTCTACCCTCCGATCCACATCTTTTTGATAGCGCAGTCGGGATCTTCCCGAGCGCCCAGCGCTTTATCTGCCGCCGACTCGAGAAAGGGAATCGGTGCGATGGGGGCAGAGTGACTGCCGAGTGACTATGCGCACAAGACGATTGCGATTTCGACTTTCCGGCTCTTTCTTCACCCGGCCCTCGCTCCCCACCGGCGCCAGTTTCTTGAACTGGCACGCGCCCCTGGAGAGCTGGCTGCGCCTGATGCTGCTCATCGGCTTTCTGGGATTATGTTTCTACGTCTTCTTCACGATCGAACTGCCCATCCGGCTTTATCAAAGCGATCTGCGGCTCGGCGCCGACTCGCACACCTACTTCGCCTTTGCGGAAGCGCTGCGCCGCACCGGAGCGCATCACGTCGAGTTCCTTGGGCTGGGAGCCAATTTCATCGGCCCCATCCTGATGGCCCTGCTTCTCAAGACGCCCTTCTGGGTCATGATCGGCAACATGGCTCTGTTCCTGTTCGCCATTGCCATGTGTTCGCCCATCCACAATCTGAGCCGGACCACGCTTGCCTTGCTGCTCGCCTTGAACGCCACCACCCTGGTGAGCCTGGTGACGCTCAACAAGGAGATCTTCGCTCTGGTGGCCAGCTTGCTTTTGTGCCGCTATCTCTACACCGAGAGCAAGTCAAAGCTGCTGCTCGCCGCCATTCTGGTGATCGGTCTCATGGCGCGCTGGGAGCAATCCGCCATCACTTTGCTGTTTCTGTTTTTCCGGCGGGAAGGCTCGTTCTTCCGCCGCCATCCTTACGCTGCAATCCTGCTTCTGATCGCGGTGATCAGCGTCGCCTACCCCCTCGTGCTCAAGGGCGTGGATCTCTCGGCGTTCACTGATCAGGCCCAGTCCGCCAACAGGGTCCCCCTGGTCGATCAGGTGCAGTCGCACTACGGCTTTGCGCTGGTGGTGATACCCAAGGCGCTCTTGTCGCTCTTTGGCGTCATTCTTACGCCCACTTACTTCCTGACCAACTATCTGCACCAGGATTTCACCGATCTGGCCAACCAATACATCATTCACCTGCACTGCCTCGCCATGCTGATCCTATTCGTCATCGCGCTTTGCCGTGGCCGGCTGAGAATGAGCAGGCCGTTGCCGTTCTTCATGGTCCTCTATCTCATCATCACCTCGGCCAATCCGTTCACGCAGCCGCGCTACGAATATCCCATTTACGTTTTGCTTTGTTTCGAACTGGCGCTGCGGGAGTGGACGCCGGGCCTCTTCCACGCGCGCGGCCGGTTGAGTCCATTGCCCGCGGAGACCGGTTCGCTTGGATATGCCGAAGAAGGTTGATTCTTATTTATGGATAATGAAGTTTCCCCGCGAGTGACCGCAAGCATTGTCCTTTATCGGCACAGTGTCCGGGAGGTGCGTCCGCTCTTCGAAGCTCTGGCGCACGATCGGGCGCTCGCCGCCTGGACCGTCGTCAACAATGGCGGAGCGGACCATGCGTGCGCCCTGGCTTCCTCGCTCGGCGGCCGTTGCCTGCATCCCCGGCGCAACCTCGGTTATGGCGCCGCGCACAACCTTGCCTGGCAGGAGCTTTCCGCCGCGGATGAGCCTTTCCACGTGATCCTGAATCCCGACATTTCTCTCCGAAACGGCACGCTCTCTGAGCTTGCCCGGATCATGGCCCATCTGCCGCGAGCGGGGTTGCTCATGCCGCGGATCGTCTATCCGGATGGAAGCGAGCAGCGGCTCTGCAAGCTGCTGCCCACCCCGTTCGACCTCTTCCTGCGCCGCTTTCTGGGTAAATTCGGGAGCGCGTTTTTCAGGAATCGCTTCGAACAATACGAGCTGCGCAGCCTGGATATGAGCATCCCCCGCGAAGTGCCGTGTCTTTCCGGGTGCTTCATGTTTCTTCGCGCCACTGTGCTCCGGGAAGTGGGTTTGTTCGACGAGCGCTATTTCATGTACATGGAGGACGTGGATCTTTGCCGCCGCATCGGGAGCAGGTATAAAACCGTCTTTTACCCGCACATCTCCATCGTGCACGGTTACGCCAGGGGGTCCTACGTCAATTTGAGACTGATGGGATACCACGTGCATTCCGCCATGAAATATTTCGCAAAATGGAGCTGGTTCCGCGACGACGAAAGAGAAGCTCTGAATCGCAGGCTCTCTCCGCTTCCTGAAATTCAATGACTGACCGTCCTCGGCTCTCGGTTTGCATGGCCGCCTACAATGGCGCGCGGTTTATCGCTGCGCAGGTTGCGTCGGTGCTCAGGCAGCTCGGCTCCGATGACGAGCTGATTGTGGCCGACGATGCATCGACGGACGAAACCGTCCGGGTCCTCGAGGGGTTTCGCGATCCGCGCTTGCGCGTGCTTCGCCATGTGCGGAACTCCGGGGTGGTCAAAGCATTTGAGAGCGCACTGCGGCAGGCAACCGGGGAGATCGTCTTTCTCTGCGATCAGGATGACGTATGGCGCGAAGACAAAGTGGCGTCCGTGCTCCTGGCGTTTCAGAGTGCGCCCGGTACCACGCTGGTGCTCACCAATGGCGAGCTGATGGACGGCGAGGGCAATTCCCTCGGGAAAACGCTGTACACGAGTCCACATCTGCCGCTTGGCGCCGCGGCCAATCTCATCAGGAACCGTTATCAGGGGTCGGCCATGGCCTTCCGGCGGGAAATCCTCGAAGCGGCGTTGCCATTTCCCGAAGGCATTCCCATGCACGACTCCTGGATCGGCCTTGTGAACGCACTTGTGGGGAGAGCGCTTTATCTGCCGCAAAGCCTGATTCTCTATCGCCGCCACGAGAACAACGCGACGAGCCGGCAGCACGGGCCCATCCATCGGATGATTGCGCAACGCTGGAACCTGCTGACGGCGCTGGCGAGCCGCAGGAAAGCCCTGGCGCGTGCGCGCAAGGCTCTCAGACGCGCGCGTCCCTTGAGCGAGGAGATTTCCAGTCTTGACCGGCGGACGCGTGAAGCAAGATGACGAGCTGCACGGAGAACCTGTTCTAGAACTGGTTGCATAAATAGCACTGTAAAAGGGCACGGCTTTAGCCGGGCTGCAAAGGCCGCATAAGCATTGGGCTTTAGCCTTTGAGGGATGTTTTCATCGCGTCTCCGGACCATTTATGCAGCCGGCGATAGTGATGCTGCGTCCAGCACGCGGCTGTGCCCTTCCGCCCAGGCGGCATCGACCCTGGTTTTGCTGTACGCTTTTAACATGGAGTTCAAAGTCAGCGAGCTCGAACGCGAGCCGGTGGAATTCGACCTGGAGCTGCCGCCGGGAGCCGTCGATTTTGGCGACGAGGCGGAGCAGGCGGGGCCGCTCGCCGCGTCGGGCCGGGCCGAGGTGATTCACGAGCACCGCGGGCCCAAGGAGACCGTCGCCGACATCCGCCTTCGTGGGCGTTTTGCCGGCAAAGTGCACGTTCCCTGCGCGCGCTGCGTGGAACCGGTGGAGATTCCGCTCGCCGGCGAATTCGATCTTATCTTCCGGCCCGTCGGCGCCGACTCCGGCACGGGCGAGCGCTCCATCTCCGCGCCCGAGACGGAAATCGGTTATTATCAGAAAGACAGTCTTGCGCTTGAAGATGTGCTGCGCGAGCAGGTGCTGCTCTCCCTGCCGGTCAGGACGCTGTGCAAGCCCGACTGCAAGGGACTTTGCCCGCGCTGCGGCGCCAACCGCAACCTCCAGCCCTGTTCCTGTGAAGCGGGTGCAAGCGACTCCCGCTGGGAGGCGCTGGCAGGGCTGCGCGGTCAACTTAAGTCCTGAAAAATCATAACCTTCCAGGAAATGAGGAGGGTTTCTCTCCGGCTGGGCGCCTCGATCCGCCTTCTTGGAAGCCGGAGCGGCCCACCCGGGGGGAAGCGAAAGGAATTATTGCCATGCCGAATCCGAAAAGGCGCCACTCTTCGCGCCGCACCGCCAATCGCCGCGCCCATGACTTTCTTACTGCCAGCGGCCTTTCCGAGTGCCCGAACTGCCACGAGAAGAAGCTGCCCCATCGCGCCTGCCCCAAGTGCGGCGCCTATAAAGGCCGCGCCGTGCTCGAAGTTAAAGAAGCCGCCAAGTAAATCCTGTAGAATCCCTGCGTGATGCTCTACAACATTGCGCTTGATGCCGTTGGTTCCGACAAGGCGCCCGAGCCGGAGATTCGCGGCGCGATCCTGGCTTGCCGGGCGCTGCCCGTGCGTGTGCACCTCGTGGGCCCTGAGCCGGAGCTCCACGACCTTCTCGACGAGCACCTGGAAAACGAAGACCTGCCCATCGTGATTCACCACGCCTCCGAGCGCATCGGCATGGAGGAGAAGGCGGCCACGGCAGTGCGCGCCAAGAAAGACAGCTCCATGCGCGTGGGGCTCAAGTTGGTGCGCGAGGGCAAGGCTGCGGGCTTTGTCACGGCCGGCAACACCGGAGCGGCCATGGCCACGGCCAAGATGGTGCTGGGCGCGCTGCCCGGCGTCGATCGGCCGGCGCTGGCGACTCCCATGCCCACCGCCAAAGGAAAGCCCTGCGTTCTGCTCGATGTGGGCGCCAATGTCGACTGCAAGGCGCATAACCTGGAGCAATTTGCCGTGATGGGCGAGATGTACGCGCGCAGCGTGCTCAAGATTCACCAGCCGCGCGTGGGACTGCTTTCAATCGGCGAGGAAGAAACCAAGGGCAACGAGCTCACGCGCGAAGCCTTGCCGCTGCTCAAAGCGCTGCCCATTCAATTCATCGGCAACGTGGAAGGGCGCGACATCTTCAACGGAAATGCCGACGTGATTGTCTGCGACGGGTTCGTCGGCAACGTGGCGCTCAAGACCAGCGAGGGCGTGGGCCGCTTTGTGCGCGAGGTGCTGCGCGCGTCTCTCACGCGCACCGTCACCGCGCAGGTGGGCGCACTGCTGTCGCGTCGCGCCTTCAACGATTTTCGCCGCAAGCTGGATTACACCGAGTACGGGGGCGCTCCGCTCCTGGGCGTGCGTGGAATCTGCATTATCGGTCACGGTTCTTCGAACGACAACGCCATCTACAACGGCATCCGCGTGGCCTATGAGTTTGCGCATGCCGGCACCAACGAGCGCATCGAGCAGGAGTTCGCCACCCGCACCCGGCGTCACGCGCATCCCCTCCGGCATCCGGACGGCCCTGACGCCACCATTCAGTAAGCGTGTTGCACTGGCCCGGCGACTGTCATGCGCCCCAAGACCCAGATCCATTTCGATCCGTCGACTGCCGCGCAATTGGCCTGTCCTGCCTGCCTCGGCAATCTCAGCTTGAGCGCTACAAGGCTGATCTGCGCATCCTGCGGCCGCGCCTACCCCATTGTCGATGGCATCCCGGTGTTGATCGCCGAGCGCGCGGAGGCTCCAACGCGCGCGGAGCCTCCGCGGGAGTGATGCTCGGAGCCGCTACCTTCTGCGATAGAAGGGCAGAACGATCAGCGCGGCAATGGCCGCAGCCACAATCATTGCCAGGGCAATGAGGCTGTAATAGAGCACCAGGTTCGGGCCGTGCGGCGGCTCTTCCTCCGGCTCGATTTTCCGCTTGGGCTCGAGGTCATTCATATTTCAATGCCTCCACCGGATCCATCTGCGCGGCGCGGGTGGCCGGAACCGTTCCAAAGATCACGCCCACCAGGACCGCCGATGTGAGCGCGATGACCACGGAGAGCCACGAGAACGGAAAAACGTAGGACGTGAAGAAGCGGATCGATAGCGGCAGCGAGAGGCCCACGACGGTGCCGAATAGGCCTCCGGCGAGCGAGATGAGTACCGCTTCCGTGAGAAATTGCAGCTTGATCTCGCGGTAGGTCGCTCCCAGCGCCTTGCGGATGCCGATTTCGCGAATGCGCGCGCGCACATTGGCCAGCATGATATTCATGATGCCCACGCCGCCGACCGCCAGCGTGACTGCGGCGACAAGAACCAGGACGGCGGTGATGATGTTGGCGATGTTCGCGGCAATCGTCAGCATTTCTCTGAGGGTTTGGTATTTATAGACCGAGTTGGGCCGGTGTCGCGACTGGATGATGTGCAGAATCTGTTTTGCCGCGTCGGGAACCTCCGCCATGGTGCGCATGGAGAAATAGAGCTGTCGCAGGTTCTCGGTTCCGGTGAAGTACCGCGCCACGGAAAAGGGAATCAGAACGGTCTGGTCGGCAATCTCCGATTCACCAAAGTCGTTCACCGCCTCTTTGAAGACGCCGATGATGGTGAAGGGAATGCCCTGGATCTCGAAAGTCTGGCCCACGGCTCCGTCGTCGCTGCCGTAGCGCGCCTGCGCAAAAGCCTGCGTAACCACGGCGCATTTCAGGTGGGCTGAATCGTCGGTTTCGTCAAAGAAGCGTCCGTCCGTGACAATCAGGTTGCGGATGTGCTGGTAATCGGGGCTTACGCCCAGAACCAGCGTGTCCTTCACCACGCCGCTGCCGAAGCTGATGCGCTCGTGCATATCCAGGACCGGCGACGAGTACAGCACGTCCGGCATCTGCTCGTCGACTGCCTTCTCGTCTTCGCGCGTCAGGTAGTCGTTGTAGAGCACTCGTTCCGCCGCCGTAGTTCCCCCGCCGGCGTACTCGAGCTCCACGGAGTTGGTCTCAATCTTCTGCAGCTCGTCGAGAATGTAACGCTTGCCGGTCAAACCGATGGTGACCACCAGGATGACCGATGCCGTGCCGATCACCATGCCCAGGGCAGTGAGCATAAACCGGGTCTTGCTGGCCTGAAAGCTGTCCAGCGCGAGCTTCAGGATCTCGCTCATGAGCATGGTTTGCCGCGCGCTGAGCAGGGTCTCTTCGAAGCTTCCGCGACTGGCGCGTTGAGTGGGATTCATAGCCGTGACTTAGCAGATGCGAAAAAGCATTCCTGCGCTTCCCATTATTTCCCGCGAGGAGCCGTATGCAGGCTCTGCTGATAGCTTACGCGCATGAAATGACGAAAACGCCGGCCGCCTGCCCACCCGGCGATTTGCGGTCCCCGAATCGCGACCGCGGCACCCAAATAACCGCGCCGCAACCGGTGATGGGTCATCGCTGGGTTTCGGTTGCCGGCGCGTCAGGGCTCGAGCTCAGGCTCCGCCACAGCACCGCCAGCGCTTCCACGGGGACGGTTTCGGCCCTTGCCTGCCTCTCGACGCCGGCCTCGGTTAGCGCCGCTGCCACGGTCTGGGAACCGAACCCGGCCGCGCGCAGGTTGTTGGCCAGGGTCTTGCGCTTCTGCGCGAAGACGATGCGCAGGAAACCAAGGAACGCTTCATCGACGTGAAGGGCGCCGTCCTTTTCCACGCATAGCTCGGCCAGAGGCGGCGCAAAGCGCCAGCGAAAGACAGTGGAATGCACCTCCGGCGGCGGCGAGAATGCCTCCGGCGAAAGCGTGAAGAGTTTTTCCACCGCGCCGTGCATCTGCATGGTCACGGAGAGCAGTCCGTAGTCGCGCGAGCCCGGCGCAGCAGCCACGCGGTCGGCTACCTCTCTTTGCACCATCAGCACGGCTGACACCAACGATGCGTGGTTGGCCGCAAGCTTGAGAAGAATCGGCGAGGTGATGTAATACGGCAGGTTGCCGATCACCGTGAGCCGTCCGCCGGCCTGTGCGCTGGCCGCCGCGAAATCAAACCGGAGTATGTCCTGCTCGATCACCATGACCCGCTCGGCCGCAAACCGGCTGCGAAGCTCCGCGGCCAGACCGGGATCGAGTTCCACGGCAAGAACGCGGTGCGCGCGCCGGGCCAGCAGCCGGGTGAGGACGCCGCGTCCCGGCCCGATCTCAAGCACTGTCTCCTGCCTCACGTCTCCCAGGGCCTCGACAATCTGCTCCGCGGCCGACGTGTCGCTCAGGAAGTTCTGCCCGAGTTTTGGCTTGGAAGGCATGCCTTTTCGATCTTCGCATCCGCGGCCGCCATCCGACCCAGCGGGGCGGAATTGCATCTTTTCCAGGGGTTTGCTACTATGGTCTGCAGATGGTTAGCGCATTGCACTGTCGCCTGTGTTGTCGCCTGTCGAACATCTTCGACGGGTGTATGCGCTAGTTTCTGATCCCTCCTGCACAATCGATCCAGAACACACACCCGTTGCTGAACGCCGGGTGTCTGCGTGTTCTCGCCGGCCTTTCAGCCTGAGCTCCTGCAAGGAAGCGAGGTCCCCATGCCGGTCGTCGAAACTGAAATCCAGCCGCTGCCTGCGCCGAGTCTGCGCTCCGGGCGTTTGAGCCATCTCCAATTGCTCGAAGCGGAAAGCATCCACATCTTGCGCGAAGTTGCCTCGGAGTTCGAGCGCCCGGTCATGCTCTACTCCATCGGCAAGGATTCGTCTGTAATGTTGCGGCTGGCGCAGAAGGCTTTTTATCCCGCGCCCATCCCGTTTCCTCTGCTGCACATCGATACCGGCTTCAAGTTCGCTGAGATGCTGCAGTTTCGCGACGAGTACGCGAAGTCCATCGGCGCGGAGCTGCTCGTGTGGCGCAATGAGCCGGCCATCGCCGCGGGGACCAATCCCATCGTGCTCGACACCAAGCGCTGTTGCGGGCTGCTCAAGACGCAGGCGCTTCTCGACGCTCTCAGGCATTACAACTTCGACGCGGCCTTTGGCGGCGCGCGGCGCGATGAGGAAAAATCGCGCGCCAAGGAGCGCATCTACTCCTTCCGCGACTCGGCCGGGCAATGGGACCCCAAAAACCAGCGGCCCGAGCTGTGGAATCTCTATAACGCCCGCATTCATCCCGGCGAAAGCATCCGCGTCTTCCCCCTCTCCAACTGGACGGAGATGGATGTGTGGCAATACATCCACGAGGAAAAGATTCCCGTGGTTGACCTGTACTTCGCTCGCGAGCGGCCTATGTACGTCCGCGGCGATGCTTTGTTGCCCATCGAGCAGGATTTCGTCCGGCTTCCCGGCGAAAAGCCCCAGATGGTCAAGAGCCGACTGCGCTCCCTCGGCTGCAGTCCGTGCACCGGCGCCATCCGCTCCGATGCCGAGACCATCCCCGCGATCATCGCCGAGCTCATCTCCTTCCGCTCCTCCGAGCGCGCCCATCGCGCGATCGATCACGACCAGGAGGGCTCAATGGAGATCAAGAAGCGCGAGGGCTACTTCTGAAAGGCAGGGAACGAGGGAACAAGGAAAAAGGGACTTGGAGGTCGGGTTGGGCGTTGCGGTAGATCTAGAAAACAGCAAATTCGACATTGGCGACTTTCTTGCGCGGGAACGCGAGAAAGACCTGCTGCGCTTCTCCACGGCGGGCAGTGTAGACGACGGTAAATCCACGCTCATCGGCCGCCTGCTCTATGACACGCAGTCGGTTTACGACGACCACGTGCGCTCCATCGAGGGGAAGGGAACTGCGGCGCCGGGCCAGATCGATTTCGCCTTGCTGACCGACGGGTTGCGCGCCGAGCGCGAGCAGGGCATCACCATCGACGTCGCCTACCGCTATTTTTCGACAGCGCACCGCAAGTTCATCATCGCGGACACGCCCGGGCACGAGCAGTACACGCGCAACATGGCCACCGGCGCCTCCACGGCCGACGCCGCCATCGTGCTTATCGACGCCAGCAAAGGCGTGCTGGTGCAGTCGCGCCGCCATGCCTATATCGCCTCGCTGCTGCGCGTGCGCCATGTTCTGGTGGCCGTAAACAAGATGGACCTCATTGGTTTTGACGAGGCCGCGTTTCGCACCATTGAAGCCGAGTTCAGCGCCGTCCTCGATCAGATCGCGGCGGATACCCGCTCGCCTTTGGAGCGCCATTTCGTTCCCGTGAGCGCTCTCGCCGGAGACAACGTGGTGCATCGCTCGCCCTCGATGCCCTGGTACACCGGCCCTTCGCTGCTCGAGCTGCTTGCAACGCTGCCCTCGGCTCAGGACACCCGCTCCGGCCCGTTTCGCTTTCCCGTGCAGCGTGTGCTGCGTCCCGATCGCAGCTTTCGCGGCTTTGCCGGGCAGATTGCTTCCGGGACCATCCGCCCCGGTGACGAAGTGATCGTTCTGCCATCCAACCGCAGCGCGAGCGTGGAACGCATCGTGAGCTGGGACGGCGATCTGGACGAAGCCGTCGCGCCGCTTTCCGTGACGCTCGTCCTCGACCGCGAGCTCGACATCGGCCGCGGCGATCTGATCGCGACTGCGTCTGCACCGGCCACCGTAGCGCGCAGCCTCAGGGCCGCGGTGGTGTGGATGGATCGGCGCCCGCTCGACCTGAGCCGCCGCTACCTGCTCAAGCACAGCAGCCAGACGGTGCCCGCTTACCCCGCGTCGATCGACTACCGCACCGATCTCGCCACGCTTGCGCGCGTGCCGGCGCAGACGCTGGAGATGAACGATATTGGCGCGCTTACGGTGAATCTGCGCCGCCCCATCGCTCTCGACCTTTATGGAATCAATCGCAATACCGGCGCGTTCATCCTCATCGACCCGGAAACCAATGCCACCGTGGCTGCGGGCATGGTCACGGCAGCGCTCTCTGCCGTGAGCACGGGGATTGAAGACGACTCGGCCGCATGGGGCCGTGTCACCGCAGAAGAACGCGAAGCGCGCTGGGGTCATCGCGGCGGCGTCCTCGAGCTCTCCGGTCCCGTGGCTCTCATCAACGCCATCGAGCGCTCGCTCTTTGCCGTTGGCGTGGTAAGCAGCCGCATCGATCTGAGCGAGGGGCCTCTTGAGCGTCATCCCAACCTGCTGGAAATCATCGCCGGCATCCAGACCCGCTCCGGCCTGCTCACGCTGGCGGCCCACACAACGGAGAGCAGCAAACTCAATGCACGAATCGACGGCGAACAGGTCAGCGTAAACGCGGAGGAGAACGCACGCGCAATTACAGCGGTCCACCAGCTGCTGCATCGTGTGGGTTTCTTTATCTCCTCAGAAAAGGCGGCCTTGTAGATGAGCACACTCCAAATTGCAGCGGATGTAAAAACCAAATTAAATGCGCTGCACGCCACGCTGGCACAGGCGATCTCCCGTAAGGGCGACGTCTGCCTCACCTGCAGCTTTCAGGCCGAAGATGTGCTCCTCGCCAAACTTGCCGTCGAACTCGACGCGCGCATCCCCATCCTCTTCCTCGACACCGGCTATCACTTCGCGGAGACCTACGCCTATCGCGACCGCATCGCGCGCGAGTGGAATCTGAACCTGATCAACCTTCTGCCCGAAAAAACAGTCGCCGAGCAGGAGGCCGCCTTCGGCATCCTTTATCAGTCCGCGCCCGATCGCTGCTGCGCGCTGCGCAAAGTGGAACCGCTCTTCAAGGCGGTCGCTCAATACCGCGTCTGGCTTACCGGGTTGCGCCGCGAACAGGCGCGGAGCCGCGCGGCGCTCGAGGAATCGGCAATGTTCGCCCTGCCCGGCGGCAGGCAGGTGCTCAAGCTGGCGCCGCTCGCTGCCTGGACCACGCGCGATGTGTGGCACGCGTGCGAGGAGCTTCAAATTCCGCTGCTTCCGCTCTATGCGCGCGGCTACTCGTCCATCGGCTGCGAGCCGTGCACTTCGCTTCCCCTCGATCCCAACGATCCGCGCTCCGGCCGCTGGGGCGGCCACAAGGTGGAGTGCGGCATTCACATTGAAGCTGAGAGCCGGCAAGACAGCCGGCCCGCGAGTTAGCGGGCCGCCGGACCCGGCGCCCGAGGAAGCAAGAGAGAAAGATGCAGTACCTGATTGGTTTTCTTATCGCACTCTTCATCGCGCTCACCGGCGTGGGCGCGGGAACCATTACTGTGCCCATCCTGGTCCTTTTTCTGGGCGTGCCGGCGCCAATCGCCATCGGCATCGGGCTGATGTTCTCGACCGCGGTCAAGCTCATCCTGGTGCCGGCCCAGATTGCGCGCCGCAACGTGGCCTGGCGCACGCTGGGCTACATGCTGCTCGGCGGCGTGCCGGGCGTGCTGCTGGGCTCGCTCTTCCTGCAGCATCTTATGACGGCCGGTTCGCAAAACACGCTGAACGCCATCCTCGGCGCCATTCTGGTGGGCACCGCGAGCTGGCAGATCGTCTATTCTTTCCGGCCTATGCGCGAGCACTCCTCGGCTCGCGACCGTAGCCCGCTCCTGAGCTGGCTCATGTTTCCCGTGGGCGCCGAAGTCGGCTTCTCCTCGGCCAGCGCCGGTGCGCTGGGCAGCGCGGCGCTGCTCAGCTTCACTCCTCTTGCGCCGACGCAAGTGGTGGGCACCGACATCGTCTTCGGCTTCCTAGTCTCCCTCATCGGCAGCGGGGCGCACTGGTTCGCGCATGCCGCGGACCCCACGCTGCTGCTGGAATTGATCGCCGGCGGCGTGGCCGGCGCTATTGGCGGCACGCTGCTCGGCACGCGCATTCCGCGCCGGCCGCTGCGCTTCGCCCTGTGGGTCTGGATCCTTGTCCTCGGCGGGGATTTTCTCTTCAACAGCTATCACGTATGGGCGGCCACGCGCTGACGCCCTCGCGCGACGCCGCTCGGCTCGCCCTCAGCGCTTGAATCTGCTCAACTCGCCTAATGATGATCGTTCTGGCTGCGGCGCCATTCTGCATATTCTCTCTGCTCTTCTGCGCTGCGCTTGTTCAGGTCCATGTGCTGTCGGTGGGTGTCGTGCTCCCATTGGGTGTAGTAGACGGTTTCCTGAGACCGGCAACCACTGATCGCAAGAGGAGAAAGCATCGCCCCTGCCAGCAAGAGGGGAGCGAATTTCCGGAGCAAAGGGTGCATGAGCATTGCCCTCCGGTTTGCATGATACGCGCCTGTGCCATACGGCGCCACGCGGGAAAATGCCTGCGCGATTCTCCTGCGTGACCGTTACAAAAACCGTCACAGTCGCGAAATCGACAAGGTCATCCGAACCGGTTGCCCCTCATAGATTTCTTGGCTTATGGATGGTGCGGAAGGCGGGACTTGAACCCGCAAGCCTTTTGGGCGCTAGCTCCTAAGGCTAGTGTGTTTGCCATTTCACCACTTCCGCACAAGCCGGCGGGCAGCCACAACAAGTCTAGTGGGAAGCCGTACCGGATGCAATGCGCATGCCACGGCTCCCTTCCACCAGCCCGGTCCGAAATTGACGCCTCGATTCGCTTTCGCGACATCCACGGCCGATGAACCCGAATCAAAGCTGAAATGGCGCCAGAGATTCATTGGCCGGCGATCGCAATCCGGCTCATCCTCACAGTGATCGCCGGGGGTCTGCTGGGAATCGAGCGCAGCCGCACCGGTCACGCAGCCGGCCTGCGCACCACGCTGCTGGTTACGCTCGCGGCTTCCGTCGCCATGATCCAGATGAATCTGCTCATGGAGTCGAATGGAAAGCCGCCCAGCTCCTTCGCCGTAATGGACCTGATGCGCTTGCCGCTCGGCATCCTCACCGGCGTCGGCTTCATCGGCGCGGGCGCAATTGTCCGCAAAAATGAGCTGGTGGTTGGACTCACCACCGCGGCGACCTTGTGGTTTGCCACAGTAGTCGGCCTCTGCCTGGGAGGCGGCCAACTGATTCTGGGCTCGATTTCCACGGTTATCGGCTTCGTAGTGCTCTGGGGTCTCCGCTGGTTTGAAACCCGCGTCGAACGTTTCCAGATGGGGGAGCTCAAAATTGTCATCGCGGAAAGACATCTATCCCCGTGCGATCTGCGCCGGAAGCTCCAACGGGCAAAGTTCCGCATCAAATCCATTTCCGTGCGCCATCAGGCGCGTGATCACTTCGACACGTTGGGGTGCGAAATCCGCTGGCCGGCAGACGGCGGCAACGCGGATATCCCCGGCATCGTGGCCGAGCTCGAAGAGCTGCCCGGCCTCGTCGAGCTGGAATGGCGCGGGATCGGCTCTGGTCCCGGTTGAGCGAGCGCGTTAGAAGGTCGCCACCAGCCGCAGCATGTACTGGCGCGAAGGCCCCAGCGCGTTGCCGGAGAAAAGCCCTCCAAAGTCGATCACTTCCATGGTATTGCTCAGGTTCTCGGCGTCGGCCTGCAAGCGTACCGAGCGCTCTTCCCAGGCAAAGAGATCGGCGCTCACAGAAGCGTCTTGCGTGAAGTAGGGACTGATGCGGTCGCGACTGAAATTGAGATGATCGATCACCGCCGGACCGTATTCGGTGGCGTATTGTTGCGGCGTTAAATCCGGCTGAAACGGCAGTCCGCTGTTGTAATCGCTTCCCACGGCGAACCACAAGCGCGGTGCTGCCTGAAAGCGGATGCGGTCGCGCAAGGTATTCCGCTGGTCCTGCGAGTCGGGGAAATGTCCGGTTAGCTGCGTGGTTGCGCTGGTGGCGTCATCGCCAAGAAACAGGCCGCCGGTCACCGGATACCACGCATTCCCCACAATGTATGAGTAACTGGCAAATCCTGAGAACCGCCCCCATTGTTGAACTTCGAGCTTCCCCTCCGCGCCGTAGAGAACCGCCTTCCGGAAGGCGATCGGGAAACTGATACCCGTGCTCAGCACCTGCGAATCGTCGGCGTAATTGTTTACGTCGCGGCGAAACATGTTCGTATCCAGCCGCAGTTTCCCGTAAAGAGCCTTCGTGGCGCCCAATTCGTAGTAGCTTCCATGCGAAGGCTCGACCGGCAACTGCACCGCGGGAACGCTGGTATCGAGAGATTCCGCGGCCGGAGAGCTGGCCAGAAGGATGTTTTCAAAAGAGGGCGTCTGGAAAATCCTGTCGTACGAGCCGTGAATATTCACGCCGACGGAAGGAAAGTAGCGTGCGATGGCCACGCGCGGGCTCACGGCATTCTGGTTCAACAAAAGCTGGTAATGGTCCCACCGGAGCCCCGCGTCGACCGACCAGTTGCCCAGCCGGAGGGCGTCCTGCGCATAGGCCGCCTGCTCAAGATCCGGACGGCTGCCCTGAAAGGCGAAGGTGGTCGCGCCTGCATCGAGAATCCCCAGAGTGATGGGGCATTGCGGGTCAGACGGATCGGCGCAGTCGGGCATCGCGTAGCGGAAGTTTTCGTTCAGGAAAATGTTGTCTGACTCGAACCCCGCCTTCCATTCCTGCCTGCCGCGATGAACGGAGACACTGCCATTGGAATAAATCTCTTTGAAGTCGTTGTGCTGCGTAGCGATGAGCGGCCAGGAAGCGGGGTTCGAATCAAAGTCGTTGGAGTTGTCGCGGGCCATGCCTCGCAGCACGCCGAGCGCATCGGCGGAAAAAATGTGCTGGTAGGCGATGGTGCCCATGGTTTCAAAGTTGTCGCCTGTCTGAAGCTGCCCTCCAGGAATAAAAACGCAATCGCCTGGTTCCTGGCTCGCGGGAACCGGCGGGCAGCCGGCGTCATTGTCCGCACTGGGCAGCCAGGCCCCGTTCTCCTGCACCAGCTCGTTGGGAACGGCATAACGCGCCAACTCGTGGCGCGCGACCATCGTGAGACGGTCTCTGGGCGTGAGGTCGCGCTCATAGCTCAGCGAAAAACTGCCGGTGGTGCCATCATTGGTGTAGTTCTCCGGGACCACAGGGTTGAGAAAATGGCTGGTCATGTTCCCGGCCGCGCTCAGGCCCAGCGTGTTGCCCTTCCAGGTGTATTGGTCATGAGTATCCAGGCCGCCCGTGGCGTAGGTGCCGCCGAACAGCGTGAGCTGGCCGTGAAATCCCGGATTGTCCTCTCCGAGAGTATTCACCACAACCACCCCGCCCATCTTCCTGCCATATTCGGCCGGAATGCCCGCGGTGTAGATCGCCAGCGATGCGACATCGTCGGCTTCGATCTCCGGGCCAAAGCTCGGCGAACGGTTGTCGGTGAGCGGAATGCCGTCCACCACGAACTGCGTCTGATACTCCGATCCGCGCGGGTGAAGCACCGCGTTGCCTTCGTACAGCCAGCCGGGCTCCGAGTTCACCATATCCTGCATCGAGCGGCCGGGCAGTGAAGTCAACCGGTTCTGCATCGTCTGCCAGCCCATCTCGTTGACTGACCCCGCGCGGTAAGGATCAATCAGCGTGCTGGACGCGCTCACCGTCACCGACTGCGAGACCGGAGCCACTTCCAGCCGGATACTGCGGTCCACGGGAAGAGCGGAGCGTATCTCGATCGATTCGGAAACCTGGGCAAAGTTCGGCGCCTCGATCTCAACCTGGTAGATGCCATACGGCAGCCGCCGCGCGTCCAGATATCCCTGAA
>JASHTS010000062.1 GCA_030040425.1 Acidobacteriaceae bacterium
TCGTCGGCGGTGAAGGTGAGGATGGGCGCGACGAGGCGGACGAGGGCTTCGGTGATCTTCCAGAGGACGGTCTGCGCGGAGCGGCGCGCGTGGCTGGTAGGCGCGAAGGTGTACATGCGGTCTTTGAGCACGTCGAGATAGAAGGCGCTCAAGTCGGCGATGGCGAATTCGTTGACGGCGTGATAGACGCGATGGAACTCGAAGGCTGCGTACCAGCCGGATTTGCCGTCGGGGCCGACGATCTTTTCGGCCAGCTCGCGGGTGCGGGCGAGCATATAGCGGTCGAGGGGCAGCAGGCCGGATTCGGCGACGGCGTGGCGCGCGGGCTCGAAGCCGTGCAGGTTGCCGAGGAGAAAGCGGAAGGTATTGCGCAGCTTTTTGTAGAGCTCGGCGCAGCGCTGCATGAGGTTTTCGCTGCCGGCCATGTCTTCACGCCAGTCGACGGAGGCGACCCAGAGGCGCACGATTTCGCCGCCCATGCGGTCGGCGATGTCGACGGGATCGACGCCGTTGCCGATCGACTTGGACATGGCGCGGCCCTGCTCGTCGAGGGTCCAGCCGGCGGTGGCCACGTGCGAGTAAGGCGCGCGGCCGCGCAGCGCCACCGAGGTGAGCAGCGAGGAATGGAACCAGCCGCGGTGCTGATCGCCGCCCTCGAGGTAGAAGACCTCGATGGGAGGGGCAGGGGCTGAAGCCTCTCTGTCTTTATCTGCTTCATTCGGCGCGACTGAAGTCGCGCCCTGATACAAAACTCCGTCTTCGGCAGATTCGGAGGTTTCCGGGGACGACGTCTGCGATTGAAAGGCTTCGTAGATCGCGCGCAGATCGGGGTCGGATTCGCAAACGGCGAACCAACTGATGCCGGAGTCGAACCAGACGTCGAGAATGTCGGTCTCTTTGCGAAAGCTGGTGCCGCCGCAGGAGCAGGTCGCGATGCCGTGCAGCTCCTGCTGGTCGGCGAGCAGGGCGCTGGCGGCGGGGGTGTGCCAGGCCTCGATGCCTTCGCGCTCAAAGAGCTCGACGATCTTCCTGTTCAGACCGGCGTTGACGATGGGCTCATTGCAGGCTTCGCAGAGGAAGACGGCGATGGGCACGCCCCAGATGCGCTGGCGGCTGATGCACCAGTCGGGGCGCGTGGCGATCATGTTGGTGATGCGTTCCTTGCCCCAGGACGGATCCCATACGACCTTGTCGATCTCGGCGATGGCCAGCTGGCGAAAGGGCTTTTCCTGGCCGCCGGGAGATTTCATGGGCTTATCGAGGTTGATGAACCACTGCTCGGTGGCGCGGAAGATGATGGGGTGGTGGCAGCGCCAGCAGTGGGGATAAGAGTGCTCGAGCTGGGACGCGGCGAGAAGAGCGCCTGAAGTCTTGAGCATGTCGACGATGATCGGGTTCGCCTTCCAGACGGTGAGGCCGTCGAATGGCGGCGGAGCAGGCTCGCGCCAGGCCGCGGGATCGACGTGGATGCGGCCGGCGGCGTCGACGCGGCAGGTGAGGTCGAGCCCGTACTTTTGCCCGGTATAAAAATCGTCGGCGCCGTGGGCGGGCGCGGTGTGCACGGCGCCGGTGCCGGCGTCGGCGGTGACATAGGTGGCGAGGACGCCGAGGATTTTTCTTTCGAGAAACGGATGCTGGAAGTGCGTGTTTTCAAGCACGCGGCCCTTGAAGCGCGCGATCTCGACGGCGTCTTCGAGGTGGCAGGCAGCTTTGACCTGCGCGGCGAGCGAGGCGGCGACGATATAGACGTCCGCGCGTTCGTGGGCTCCCACCCATTTCTCTTCGGTTCCTGCAGAACCTTGAGAAATGGATGGGGCACCCGGATTCTTTGGCTCGATGGCGAGGGCGACGTAGTCGAAATCCGGATGGAAGGCGACGGCGAGCGAGGCGGGCAGGGTCCAGGGCGTGGTGGTCCAGATGATGGTGAAGACGCGATAGCTTGCGAGCAGGCTGTTCAGATGTTGGTTTTGCGTGGCGCGGTCGTCGAGCATGGCGTAGCGCACGTAGATGGAGGGGCTCAGGTGGTTCTCGTACTCGACTTCGGCTTCGGCGAGAGCGGTACGGTCATGGATGCACCAGTAGACCGGCTTGAGGCCGCGATAGACGAAGCCGCCTTCAAGAAAACCAAAGAAGGCCTCCAAAGTTCTGGCTTCGTAAGAGCGGGCCATGGTCATATAGGGTTTTTCCCAGCGGCCGAAGCAGCCGATGCGTTCAAATTGCTGCGTTTGCAGGTCAACGTAGGTTTGCGCATACGCGCGGCACGCATCTAAGACCGCAGGAGCAGGCAGCTCCAGTTTTTTCCGGCCCAGTTTTTCATCCACCTTGATCTCGATCGGCAAGCCGTGGCAGTCATACCCGGGAACGTAGGGTGCATCGAACCCGGCCATGGTCTTGGATTTGACGACGAAATCTTTGAGGCCTTTGTTGAGAGCGTGACCCAGATGGATGGGTCCATTGGCGTAGGGAGGGCCGTCGTGCAGCAGGTAGGGCGGCCGGCCGCGGGAAGCTTTGCGCAATTTCCCGTAGAGCCCGAGGGAGGCCCAGCGGGCAAGGCGAAGCGGCTCATTCTGAGGCAGATTGGCCTTCATGGGGAAGGCGGTCTGCGGCAGTGTGAGGGTGGTCTTCAACTCGGGCGCTGGGGACATCGAGACTCCGTTTTCCTGCGCGGACGGTAACCATCTCCAGTTTAACTGGCAGAGCGAGATTTTTCGGGTAACAAACGGGCGGAAGGAGCCGTCTATTGTTTATGGGAGCGCTCGAACAGCCGAAATATGAGACTCTGGATACGGAAGTTTCCGTGAAGGGTGACGTTCGATCCGAGACAAGGGTAGGCGCGGTCAAGCATAATGAAGCGATGGGCCTGCACCTGGCCAAGCCCCTGCCGGGACGGGCAAACGAAGTCGAGCCAACAATTACCATGGCGAATGAGTTACTGACGCAGAGTGAAGCGGAGACCGGCTCCGCCGCAAAAGGGGCGGAGGACCACGAGCTCGATGCCCTGCTGGGGAGAGCCTTCGAAGAGAAGCCGATCTGGACGGCTCTCTATGAGAGCGTCCGCGACGTTTTCTTTCCCCCCAAGCTGCCGCCGCTGGAGCTGACTTCGACGCCGATCCCGGTGCCCGACCGCATGGCGGTGAAGGCCAACCCGTGGGCAATCGGCATCTCCTCGACGTTCAACCTGGCGATTCTGGCGATTCTGCTGTATTTCGGCGTACGGCAGGTCATCAAGACGGTGACCCAGACGAACATTACGCCCATTGACGTGGGCGCTTACAAGGCGCCGAAGGATCTGAAGATGGCCGGAGGCGGAGGCGGAGGCGGCGACCAGAGCATAATCCAGGCGAGCAAGGGCAAGCTGCCCAAGCTGGACCAGAAGCCGATTGTTCCTCCGCAGGTGCAGACCTTCGACAAACCGAAGATTCCCGTGCCCCCGGCTCTGGACGTGCAGAAGAACATCACGCTGCCGGATAACCCGGACATGCCCAACCTGGGCATGAAGGCGGGCGTGAACGTGGTGCTCTCGAATGGAACCGGGAGCGGCAGCGGCATGGGCACAGGCAGTGGCGGCGGTCTGGGCTCGGGCAATGGAAACGGCTACGGGCCGGGCTACGGGGGCAACACCGGCGGCGGCGTGTACCAGATTGGCGGCGGGGTTTCCGCGCCGGTTCCGCTGAACACCGTGGAGGCCGAGTTTTCCGACGAGGCGCGCCGCGCCAAGTACCAGGGCGTTTGCCTGATCTCGATGATTGTGGACACCAACGGCATGCCGCAGAACCCGCGCGTGGTGCGGCCGCTGGGCATGGGACTGGACGAGAAGGCGCTCGAAGCCGTGCGCAAGTACCGCTTCAAGCCGGCCATGAAGGACGGCAAGACGCCGGTGCCGGTGATGATCACGGTGGAAGTGAACTTCCGGCTGTATTGAGTCAGCGAGTCGGCGAGTCAGCGGGTCGGCGAGGCAGCGAGTGAATGAGGGCGAAGCGCAGATGCTTCGCCCTTTTCTGTTGCTTTCCCACTTTAAGCGCATAAAACGCGCTGGATTGCTTTCCCACCCTAGAGTTGGTTGCAGAAATGGTCCGCAGACGAGATGGAAACATCCCTCGGGGGCTGAAGCCCCAATGTTTATGCGGTCTCTTGCGGCCCGGCTAAAGCCGTGCCCTTTTACAATGCCATTTACGCAACCAGTTCTAGAGTGGTGAGTCCAAAATTCGTTGAAGAACAAGCGCAGATCCTTCGGCTCCATTTGGCGCAAAAACGCGCCAAATTACGCTCAGGATGACCGCAAGAATTATGCTGCGAACTTTAGAGACAGGACACTCGAGTTGGTTGCATCAATGGTCCGAAGACGAGATGGAAACATCCCTCAAGGGCTAAAGCCCCAATGTTTATGCGGTCTCTTGCGGCCCGGCTCAAGTCACCCCATCGAGCACAAATCGCTCGATGGGGACGCGCGACAAGCCGTGCCCTTTTAGAATGCCATTGATGCAACCAGTTCTCGGCGCACAAGACACGCTCAGGATGGGGCAACCGGACTTCGGTGAGCAGATTTGTCGAGGCTGGCGCTCGAATGGCTCAGGCGACCAGCTTGGAGAGCGGCGGGAATTTGTAGCGCGAGGCGCGGGCGATGGAGGCGCCTACCACGTCGATGCGGCTCAAGTCGCGCGTGCCCACGCCCAACTGCTCGGCCAGGCGCAATGTGCTGTCACAGGTTTCGAACGGAGGCGTGCCGCGGCCGGCCAGGGGATCGAAGCCCATCACGGCCATGGCGACGGCGTCGGTCGAAACGCAGTTCAGGCCGGCAATCAGCACGCCCGGATGCACGGGCTGATGGATGAAGCCGGCATCCTGCTGGGGCAATTCGCCGCCGTTCATGGTGTGGATGCCGTCGATGACGGCGAGATGGATGGGACGCGCGGCGACGAGGTCGGCGGTGATGCGCGGGACGCGGTAGCCGGGATCGTGCGACCAGGCGGCGGGATTGTCGACCGGCTGCGGCGCGCTTTTGGGCGGGACGCGCGAGCCGGTGTGCATGGCCCCGCGGAAGCCGACGGGGAGGAGATTGGGCTCGTCCTCGGGCGCCTCCTGTGCGTAGATGGTGGCGGGCGTAATGCCGAAGCAGTTTTTCATGGAGAGCGTGACGCCGGCGGTGCGGTGCTCTTTGAGTTTGGCCAGCGAGACAAAAACGTCGCAGTCGCGGTAGGAGTGGTTCAGGTCGTAGCCGTGGTACATGAGGCCGCCGCCGGGAACCATGAAGCGCGCATAGGTTTTGCCGCTGCCCAAGTAATTTGTGTTTTCGAACTCGACGCCTTTGGCCGCGCTCAGGAATTCCTGCGGCTTCCATCCGGCCGAAGCCATGAATGCCTGAACCGGCGTGATGCCGCCGGGCACGCTTTCGAGCAGGCGGATGCGCGCGGCGCCGGCCTTGCCGAGCAGGCAGACCACGGCGCCGATCACCTGGGGGTGAACCCAATGCGTCATCTCGTTGGGCATGGAGCCGAGTTTGTTGTCGACGCCTCCGGTCATGTTCAGCTTGATGGCGACGGTCTTGCCGCGCACCAGGGAGCCGATACCGCCGAGCTGATCGAACATGGTGGAGAGCGTCGCGAGCACCTGGCTGTTGTACTCCGGGCAGAGGCCGATCGCCACGCGTTGGAAGGGCAGAGGCCGGGCTTTGAGCAGGCTCGAGTGCGCCACGAAGGCGCCGGCGGCCATGCCGACGGTGCTGAGAAATGCTCTGCGGGAGCAATGAGACTCTCTGCAGCTGGGATGCGTTCTCACGGACCCTCCTGATTTCTCGCATCGCCGGAGCCGAAGAGCGTCGACGATGGAAAAAAACCGATAAAGACAAGTGCGGCGGACCGGGGAGGAGAAGCTCCGGCACGCGCAAAGGCAGCGTAGCGAAACCCGGACCTGGCTCATTGTACCCCTCGGGCGTGGGCGCCAGGCGAGCAAAACGAAGCAGGCGAATGAGCAAGTCAGCAAGTCAGCGCGTTGGCGATTTGCGCAGCGTACAGCCTTGCTGGTGCGGCCAGGCGGGATTCGAGAAACGCGCGCGGGAGGAGTTGTGCTGCGGGCAAGCTGTATCGTGGAGGGGTGCCTCGATTTCCATTCCGGCGCGGGGCCCTTCTGCTGGCCACGACGATGAGCGCGCTTGCCGGCGGCGTGGTTTCGACATGGGCGCTCGAGCCGACCACGCCGCTCGGCGGTTACGCGCGGCAGTCGTGGACCATGGAAAACGGGCTGCCGCAGAACACGGTGCAGGCCCTGGCGCAGACGCGCGACGGCTATCTGTGGCTGGGCACGGAACAGGGTCTGGCGCGATTCGACGGCATTGCCTTCACGGTCTTCGACAAGACGACCAGTCCGGCGATTCCGGGCAACGATATCCGCTGCCTGCTGGCGACGGAGGACGGCTCGCTGTGGATTGGAACCAGCGAAGGGCTGGCGCGCTGGGAGGGTGGAACGGTGACGGCGTTCACCGCGCGCGACGGGCTGCCGCCGGCGAGCATTCGCGCGCTGAGTGCGGATGGAGATGGATCGATCCTTGTGACCACCGACGGCGGGGTGGTGGAGATGCGGGGCGGGCATGAATTTGCGGTAGCGCCCGAGAAGTCCGTGTCCGCGTCGCCGGGCGAGAATCCGATCTTTTCGGCGCGCTTGAGCGATGGCAGCCGCGTGCAGGCGACGGCGAGCACGGTGACGCTGATGCAGGCGGGCAAAGAGGTGAGCCTGAGCGTGGGCAGGGAACTCCCCGGGAATCGCATCCAGGCGCTGATGGCCGACCGCGAGGGCGGACTCTGGATCGGCACCAACAATGGATTGGCGCGCGTGGGCGCGGGCAGGCTGGAGGTGCTGCCCGGGTATGATCCGCTGGCCGGCGCTTCCGTGGTGGCGCTGATGGAAGACCGCGAAGGCGATGTGTGGGTGGGCACGGAGATGAATGGCCTGCATGTGCTGCGCGACGAGCGCTTCCGCACCGTGGATGCGCGCATGGGGCTCTCTTCCGATGCAACCACGGCGGTGGTGGAAGACCAGGACGGCACGCTGTGGGTGGGAACCGACGGCGGCGGACTGAATGCGCTGGCGCGCAGCGGCGATGGGCGGGCGATGGCGAAGATTCTCCGCGTGAACGATGGGCTGGCCAGCAACGTGATTCTTTCGCTGGCCGCGGCGCCCAACGGAGACCTGTGGGTGGGCACGCCGGACGGGCTCAATCGGGTGCGCGAAGGCATGATGGAGACCTTCAGCTCGGCCGACGGTCTGCCTGACGATTTCATCCGCTCGCTGCTGGCCGATGCGGATGGCTCATTGTGGATCGGGACGCGGCATGGGCTGGCGCACTGGACCAATGCGGCCAGCGTGGAAGCACCGGTGCACATCGACCTCTACACGCATGCGAACGGGCTGGGCAGCGACCTGGTGGGCGCCATGGCGCATGACGCGAACGGCGATCTGTGGGTGGCGACGCTCAACGGGCTCTCGCGCCTGCACGGCCACACGGTGGAGAACTTCACCACGGCGAACGGGCTTTCGAGCGACATCGTGACCGCGCTTCTGCACGGAAAAGACAACGCGCTGGTGGTGGGAACCGAGGATCACGGCTGGGATGTGTGGGACGGCGCGCGCTTTCAGGCGGCGCAGAAAGGCCCGCTGAGCGACACGACGGTGCGCGCGATCCTGGACGACGGGCGCGGGCATTTGTGGTTCGCCACCGCGAATGGAATCGCGCGCTGCGACTGGAATGCGGCGGAGGGTGCGGCGGGCTGTTCGCAATGGCTGGCCTTCGGGCCGGCGGACGGCCTGCGCAGCCGCGAGACGGCGGCGAACAGCCATCCCTCGGCGTGGCGCTCGCGCGACGGGCTGCTGTGGTTCGCCACGCCGAAGGGGCTGGTGGAGGCGAATCCGGCGCATTTTCCGGTGAACACGCTGGCCCCGCCGGTGGCGCTGGAGCGCTTTGCCGTGGACGACGTGGCGCAGCCCCTGCGGGGGGCAGAGCTTTGGACGAGAGTGCCGGCAGGGCGAGTGCACTTCGAATTCGACTACGCGGGTTTGAGCTTTGTGGCGCCGCTGAAAGTGCGCTACCGGTACATGCTGGAGGGGTTCGATCGCGCCTGGACCGAGGCCGGCGCGCGGAGGGCGGCCTATTACACCAATATTCCGCCGGGGCGGTACACCTTCCGCGTGCAGGCCGCGAATAACGACGGCGTGTGGAACACAGAGGGCGCTTCGCTCTCCTTCGAGCTGGAGCCGCATTTTTATCAGACCCTGTGGTTTTACCTGGCGCTGCTGATTGCCGCGATTGGCGGCGTGATTCTATTATTGCGGCTGCGGTTGCACCGGGCCGAGCGCGAGTTTCGCGCGGTGCTGGGCGAGCGCAGCCGCATTGCACGCGAAATTCACGATACATTGGCGCAGGGGTATGTGGGCATCTCAGTGCAACTCGAGGTGCTGGCGGAGTTGCTGCGCCAGAGAAAGCTGGACGCCGCGGCGGGGCAACTGGACCAGACGCGCGCTTATGTGCGCGAAGGGCTGGCGGACGCGCGGCAGTCGATCTGGGCGCTGCGCACGCAGGATGCGGGTGAAGCCACGCTGCCGGTAAAGCTGCGGCAGATGGCCGAGGGCGCAGCGGGCGACGGCCTGGTTTCGCGGACCAGCGTCTTCGGGGCGTATCGCGCGCTGCCCGCGGAGACAGAGCGCGAGATGCTGCGCGTTGCCCAGGAGGCCATTCATAATGTAAAGAGACACGCGGCGGCGAGCGAGCTGCGGGCGCTCCTGGAATACGGGCAGGAGACGATCGTGCTGGAAATCACGGACAACGGCCGCGGGGGCGCTTTAGAAAGCGAACAGCCCGCCGGACACTTCGGTATCACGGGCATGCGCGAGCGCGCCGCGGCCATTGGCGGAACGCTCGAAGTGGAAAGCGCGCCGGGCAAGGGAACCACTGTCCGGCTGCGGGCGCGGTCGCCGGAAACCGGAAAGGACCGCGGGAGAGAGACGGTGAAATGAAGGAACCGATTCGCGCACCCATTCGGGTGCTGGTAGTGGAAGACCACAACGTGGTTCGCCAGGGAGTGGTGGCGCTGCTCAGGGTGGTGGAAGGGCTGGAGGTGGTGGGCGAAGCCGCGGACGGCGTGGAAGCCGTGACGCAGTTCCGCAAGCAGCATCCGGATGTGACGCTGATCGACCTGCGGATGCCGGGGATGAGCGGCGTGGACGTGATCCATCGCGTGCGCGCAGAGGCGCCGCAGGCGCGCTTCATCGTGCTGACGACCTACGACGGCGACGAGGACATTTACCGCGCGCTGAAGGCGGGCGCCAAGGCGTATCTGCTCAAGGGCATGACCAGCGAGGATCTGATCTCGACGATCCGCACGGTGCACGAGGGCAAGTCGCACATACCGGCGGCGATTGCGGAAAAGCTGGCCGAACGCATGGGCGCCGAAGAGCTGACGCCGCGCGAGTTCGACGTGCTGGAGCAGATTGTGCGCGGCAAGAGCAACAAGGAGATCGCTGCCGAACTCGATGTTTCGGAAGCCACGGTGAAGACGCACATCAACAGCCTGCTGGGCAAGCTGGGGGTGACGGACCGCACGCAGGCGGCGACGGCGGCCATACAGCGCGGCATTGTGCCGCTCGAGTCGTTGAAGAAGCCGAAACCATGAGGAGCTGGGGAAAAAACATGGCGGGGCTCGCCGCGGCCGCGTCGCTGCTGGCCGCTTCCGCGGCGCCCGCGCAGGGCTCTGGATGGCGGCAGGCTACGCCGGCCGAACTCGCAGCCGTGCTGCCTTCGCGCGCGCCGGTGGTCAACGAGCATATTGAGACGGAGATGCGCACGGCGTCAGGCATCGTGGACGGGCACGGGCGGTACATTGCCGGGGTGGTGCTCATCACGGCGGGGTACTCGGCCGACGGCAAGTACTCGCACTATCTGCTGGTGCAGGCGCCTGTGCGCGTAGGCGCGGTAGCGCTGGAGCCGGGCGAATACGTTCTTGGCTGGACACGATCGGAGAACGGCGACTCGCTCACGGTGCACTTCAACCGCGCCGCGACCGGAGCGCTGGTGGGAACCACGGAGGCGCACTGGATCACAGGCTCGACGCGGATCGAAAGCCTGCACATCTGGCCGCCGCAGGATAAAGCGATTATCCAGATCGGCCGGTTCGGCATCCCGTACAGGCTGGGCGGGGGATAGAAAGATCCGGCCGCGGAATGGCTTAGGTCCTTATGGAATGCCCTCCTCACCGCAACGAATGCGGCCAGGGCAGGGCGTCCGGCTGGCGGCCGCCGCATCAGGGTCCCGCCTGCTTTCCCTCTGGAGAACCCTAGTACAAACGGGCAGACAATTGGTCTACGCTGGTGGAAAGCTTCAAGCCTTCTAGAGCGGGCGGGCCCATTCATGCCGGAGATTCAAGACAACCGCCAATTTCCTCATCGCCGCAACCGGGACGGGAGCTTCGATTCCATCTGTCCGCGGTGCTTCCAGACCATTGCCACGACGCGCAATGAAGATGAACTGGAGCGGCTTGAGCAGGATCATCAATGCTCGCAACAGGCCGAAGTTCGCCGGGATGGATGGGGAACGAAGCTGCCCCCACGGCGAGCGCAGGACGCGACGCAGTCTCCGCCGCGCGAGCAGCGCAGGATTGGGTAAGAACCCCGTCCTCCCCACTTTCCCGGGCGGGAATGCAGTTCACCCAAGACCTCCGACCTACATGCGCATTGAATCCGGCCGCGCATTTTCCGCTGCTGGCGAGGTTAAATGTTTGCCTCGGTATAGGTGTAGTCGATGGCGTACTCGGTTCCATCGAGGTGATAGAAGAGGGTCACGTAGAGAGTGGCGCCGTTGGTGGGTACGGTCACCGTGGCCGAGCCGGTTGCCGTGGCCACCGCGCTGCCTTTGTAGATGTTGAACGAGCCTGCGCCTTCGGTGCCCACGTCGAGCGAAGTGGTTGAGGGTCCGGCTCCGGCGCTCCACTCAAAAGTGACGCTGGCACCGGTCAAGGTTGAGCCCGGTGTGGGACTGGTCATGGACGGAGGCACTGCGGATACGTTGAATTCAGAGCTCGTACCGCTGATCGTCTTGCCCGGCGAGATATTGCTGGGCGTTACCGCCAGGCTCGCCGCGAGCGTGTCGCCCGTCGTCGGGCCGCTGAAGGCGAGCCCATTCAGGTCAATTACACCGGCGGAGACGGATTCCGAGGACGCAGTCTCGAGCAAGCTGCTGCTGTCAGTCAGAGTGAAATTGGGCGAGTCGCCGGTTGAGGTGACGGTGAGCCCATCCACGTCTACCGCGTCCGTGTTGCTGGAACTCAGCAGCGTATCGGTCTCCACCGCCGCGAGCGTGGGCGCGGGGCTCATGACCGCGCCGATATTCACGTTGGAAGGCTGCTGCACAAACTCGAGCGAAGTGTAGTTGGTCTGCACCGCGCCGGCGTCGATGGAGCTTGCAGGGCAGTAGCCGTTGGCGGGTTGGAGGGGGTAGCCGCGCTCATCGGTTGTGACGTCGGAGGGTATGTTTGCGGTTGTACCTGCACAGATGGCCGCAGAGCCCGGCAAAGAAATCATCGTCTGCACCATTGCGCCGATGCCGTTGTATTGCAGCGCGCTGAGGCTGATAGCCGCGCCGGTGCCGCCCACCAGGCTGGTGGTGGCGTTGGTCTCGCCGCCCACCACATTGCCGCCGTCGTCGGTGTATGAGTTCTCAATATTAGCTGTGTTGCCACCGGCGTCAGTGTTTCCGGCGACAATACTGTTCGCCAGCGTTGTCGTGCCCCCTCCGGAAATCCCGCCGCCGGTCCCGCTGGCACTCGGCTGAGCGTTGCCGGCAATGGTGCTGTCTGTAAGCGCTAGCGTGCCGTTGTTGTCGATTCCACCACCCTGCCACGAGCCCCCGGCGGAGCCGGTTGTGTTACCGGAGAAAGTGCTTTCCTGGATGCTGAGCTCGGCGCCACCCGTATTTTCAATGCCGCCGCCATTGTGGACCGCGCTATTCCCAGAGACGGTGCAGTCCAACAGCGTCAGAGAGCCATAATTGATGATGCCGCCTCCATCGATTTCGGCGGCGTTGCCAGTCACGGCGCTCGCGTAAAGGACGAGCGAGCCGGAGTTGTAAATCCCGCCGCCCCGGTAATCGTCTGCGGCGCCGGCGTTCCCGTTGGAGATGGTCAGCCCGTAGAGCACCGCGTGGTCGCCGGGGCCAACGTATACGGCGCTGAAGTCACTGCTTGAACCGCCGCCATTGATGGTGAGCTGGTTGGCGCCGGGGCCGATGATGTTGTCGTAGCCCGAACCGACCGCGATGCTACTCGATAGCGCGATGCTGCTTACACCTGGGGCAAAGTCGATGTCGCCATTGCCGCCGCCCGACGTATTGGCCAGCCCTATCGCGTCTTGCAACGTGCAGTTAGTTCCGGGACAATCGGCGGGAGCGTCGCCGTTGTCGCCGCTCGACTGCACCTGGATGTAATTGGTTTGCACTGCGCCGGCGTCGACGCAGGTGGCGGGAAGGTAGTTAGGGTTCATGGCAAATCCGCGCTGATCGGTCGTCAAGCCGGCGTTCGAGGCCAGGCTGGCCGAGCCGGCGCAGATGGCTTGGCTGCCCGGCTGCGGCAGGTAAGTCTCGGTCGTGCCGCCGTAGTAGCCGAGCGGCAGGGTCAGCGGATTCGAGGTTGCTGACGTCGCATTCGTGTTGCTGGTGCAGTCGTTGCAGTCGTCTTCCGTACCGTTTGTCAGGTTGTTGTAGTAGACGTTGTAGCTGGCGTTGGTGGCCGGGTACTCGCCGTAATTATCAATGCCTGCTCCACCGCTTTTTGAGGAGTTCTGGGAGAAGATGTTGTTGTTTGACGTCAGCGCGCCCTGAGTGTAGATGGCGCCCCCGCGCCCGATGGTGGCAGAGTTACCGCTGAAGGTGCTGTTGCTGAAGTTGCCCGAGGAAAGGGAGGCGACGAAGACAGCGCCCGCACTGATGGCGGAGTTGCCGGAAAAGGTGCTGTTGGCGACGACCAGTGATGAGTAGTAAGAACCGACTATGGCGCCACCGGCATCGTCGCTGCTTGAATTGCCGGTGAAGGTGCTGCCGGTAACATCGAGCGTACCACCGCTGTCGTAGCTAATGGCGCCACCGTCCCCGTATGCCTGATTCCCGGTGAAGGCGCAATCTGCAACCGTCAGACTCCCGAGTCCCTTGACATAAACGCCGCCGCCGCCGTTAGAGCTGGCCGTGTTCCCATTGGCAATTGTCAGCTCGGAGATGCCCACCGTCGGCGAGCCGCCGCTTGCCCCAATCGTCATCACCTGGTACAACCCCGCCCCGGAAATGGTGAGCAGGTTGGCGCCCGGGCCGGTAATGGTCACGCCATTCTCGATATCCGGCAGAGTGCCGGTGAGCGTAATGGTCCCGGTCACGCTGAAGGTGATGGTGTTGGTATCTGCGGCCGTGCCAGAGACAAGATTGTTGAGGCAGTAGCGCAGCGTGCCCGAAGAGCCGTCGTCGGCCAGCGAGGTGACCGTGCAGCTCTGCGCCCGTGCATCCGATGCGCCCACGCACAACGCGGCTACGGCGAACATCATCGTGGCCGGGTGCAGAGAACGGAATCTCAATGCGGGGAGTGGGGTGAAGGGTTTGTGTTCCGATACAACACGACGAGACGACAGCGTGAGCCGAGGCATAGATCGCTCCTGAACCGCACGCCGGTTTCGGGGTGTTTCTGGCCCGTAAGTTTTTCTGAGATGGCATGGACCCAGCAGGCAATCGAGCATGGAGGAGGAGCGCGGCAACTGCAGCAAACCGCAAGCTGTCGTGGTTCCTCGCCTGCAATCAGTTCAACTCAGCGATCTTGTCGGGGCTTTCTCCCCAAACCAGCGGTATCTAAATTTCAAAATCTCTTTCGTTGAAGCAGGACCCCGCTCTTCCCGAACCGCCCACGAAGGCTGCAACGCTCGCCGGCCGGCGTTCGATCGCCGGATACACCTTCGAGCGGAGGACGTACAGAATCCTCGAGCCTACGGATTGCGGGCAGATCCCCATGGCATGCAGGAAAGGGGAAGTCGTGCCTGGGTCCGCTTTCCAATTTGCGGGAGCATCCGGCTGGAGTCAATGAAAAAGGCACGGAGGGGCCTACAACTTTCGTTGAAGGCTGTGTGTCTCCGGCGTGTCCGCGCTCGTTTCAAGAACAACGACAACGCTC
>JASHTS010000063.1 GCA_030040425.1 Acidobacteriaceae bacterium
GCCTCGACGCGGGAGATGAATGAGGTGCTGGCGCGGGAGAAGGCGCAGATGCCTGCCGACAAGCTGGCGCGGCTGAATGAGCTGGAGCAGGCGGGCCTGTTCGGCAAAGGCGCGGCCTGGGAGCATGGGCGTTATCCGGCCGAGTACGAGACGCTGGCGTGGGGCGACGGATATTTCAAGTTTCTCTATGGCGCGCGACCGGATGCGAATTACGATCCTGCCGCGGGCAACGCGCCCACCAACTGGGAGCTCTACCGCGAGATGTGGGGCTCTGACGGCGAATTCATCATCGACGGCAATCTCAAGTCGGTCGAGTACGTCGACCGGCTGCACACCATTCATGTGCCCACGCTCATCCTGGTGGGCGACCACGACGAGTGCGATCCTTCACTGAGCAAAGAGATGCACGAAAAGATTGCGGGCTCGAAGCTGGTGATCTTTCCCAATGCGGGCCACATGAATTTTGTGGATCAGCCGGAGATGTGGCTGAGCGCGGTGAATGGATTCCTGACTGAATAGCGAGTCGAAGCTCGCGAGGAACAGCCGCAGGTCCTTCGACTGCGGTCGCCCGCCGTGGCGGACGACCTCCGCTCAGGATGACACACCTTAGACCGCAAAACGGCCCGAAGTCGTCTTGGAACTCCGGGCCGTTTCTTTCCGCCAGTCGTATTTTGATCTTGCTTTCCCACCCATTCTGTCCGTCACGGCGGACAGAATGGATGGGCACCAGTCGATTCTTTTAGGCTGTTTTCGCTGCAAGCGCGCCTTTGGCCTGCTCAACGAGCTTGGTGAAGCCGGCTGCGTCCTTGACGGCGATCTCGGCCAGGATTTTGCGGTCGAGCTCCACGCCGGCCTTCTTGAGGCCGTTGATGAACTGCGAATAGCTCGCGCCGTTCAGCTTGCAGGCGGCAGCGATACGCACGATCCAGAGGGAGCGGAACTGGCGCTTCTTTTCGCGGCGGCCGCGGTAGCCGAACTTGAGGCCGCGCTCCACAGCTTCCTGCGCCGCCTGGTAGAGCTTGGATTTGGTGAGGAAATAACCGCTGGCGCGGTCCAGAATTTTCTTGCGGCGGTCATGCCGCTTGGTGCCTCGTTTCACGCGGGGCATGGTTTTCTTCTCCTTTTTCGATTCCTGCGAAGCGCCTCCGCTTTTCGCGGGGCGCCGGGAATCGGGGTTCGAGCACATCGAGCCGACTGCTGAAAGCCGATGGCTGCGGTTACGCGGCTGGAGGCAGGTTGGGCCTCTTCACTCGCGGGCACTGCGTGCAGCAGCTTCTTGGACAAGGTCCGTGGTCAGGCGTAGGGGATCATGCGCGCGACCTTGTCGTAATCGCCGTCGGAGACCAGCGCACTCTTGCCGAGCTTGCGCTTGAGCTTGGGCGACTTGGACGAAAGGATGTGGCGGGTCTTGGTGTGGCCGCGCTTGATCTTGCCGGTGCCGGTCTTCTTGAAGCGCTTGGCCGCGCCGGAATGGGTTTTCAGTTTGGGCATTTTCTTCTCTTCTTGGGCTGAAGCCTCAGCAGGACAGGGACTTCCACGCCCTTGGAGGCTCTTTTGAGTATACAGGAAGCGGAGCGAGCGGCGCTAGCGGTGCCGGCGGAGCCAGCTCCGCTGACCCCGCTGGATTGGCCTCACTCCGCAGGGTCATCAGCGGTGAACGGGGAGCAGCAGGGCTTGTCGGTGGCGTGGAAGTTCATCATCTCCAGGCGAATGCCGTCGGGGTCGTACATATTGAACTGGTACTTGCCATCGAGGCCGATCTTGGGCGCGGCATCGTGGCGCGTGGCGAGGCGGTCGCTTGAGGCAAGCAGCTTGAATGCGTCGGGCACCGAGACCTCGCCGATGGAGAAATGATCGAGGACTCCGAGGGTCTGTTGCGTCATGCCTGCCGGAATGCCCGTGCCGGGTCCGGCGGCGAGCATGTATTCGAGCCAGTCGTGGCCGTCGGGCACCTGCTGGCTCACCCACTCCACCTTGCCGTTGCGCCCGCCCCACCAGTACGGGCGGAAGCCGAGCAGGTCGCGATAGAACTTGTTTTCCGCATCGCGATCGTGCACCAGAAAGCCGATGTGAATGATGTGGTGGCCGATGGCGTTGGGCGCGCTGACGGGCGCGGGGTGAGCCGGCGGCTGCACGAACTGCACCTTGTTGCCCTCGGGGTCGAGCACTTCGAACCAGCGGCTGCCGTCAGCGCCGCGGGTCACGTGCGCCGGCGTTCTCCATCCTTTGGCGGCGAGGTACCTGCGCATGGCTTCCGCGCTCGCAACGTTCCAGGCCGAGTGGTCGAGCCGGTCGATACCGGCGCCTGCGGGCAGTGGCAGCACTTCAATAAACTGCGTCGCGCTGAGCGCGTAACGCACGCCCTGCGGGTTTTCAGGATCGGGGAGCTTGGCTGCGCCCACGATCGCGGTGTAATAGTGATCGGTGGCGGCGGGGTCGGAGGTGTAGACGGCCAGGTGCGAGATGCCGGTGATCTTCGGCCGCTGCTGCGCGGTGGCCGCAAGAGTCAGGGCGGCGAGAAGCGCGGCGGCAAACATTCTCGATTGCATGGCAATTCCCTTCCCGTTTCTTCGAGCCCCACCACGATAAATCGCTCTACCTCAAAGTGCAAACCGCGTCGACAGCGGCCGCGGGCCGGACTGAAGCACAAAGAAGCCAGTCAGCACAGGCTCGCACCTTGACGGGAGCGGCCCTGTGGTCTGACCATGTTGCTTCCGGCAGCGAGCCGAAGAGCGGGCGCGGAAACGCCCTCGGAAGTCCTGCTCCACGCCGCGAAGTGGCAGCAGCTTTGTTTGAGCTTGCCCTGAATATGGAGGGTCCACGCATGTCGCCAATCGATAACCATCGCAGGGAGTTTTTGAAAGCCGGCGGCGCCGCGCTGGCCGCAACCGCGGTCACCTGGAACGCCAAAAGCTATGCGCAGGTTCTGGGCGCCAACGACCGCGTGCGCGTGGCCGTGGTGGGCGCCGGCGACCGCATGAAGAGCTCGCTCATTCCTGCGTTCCTTGAGCACGCGCAGGAACTCAATTTTGAGTTTGTGGCGGTGAGCGACATCTGGAACCGGCGGCGCGAAGACGGCGCGGCGTACATCGAGAAGCTGGGCGGCGGCAAGGTGGACGCCGTGCGCAACAACGACGAGCTCTATGCGCGCAAGGACGTGGACGCGGTGCTTGTCGCCACGGCCGATTTCCAGCATGCTTTGCACGGCGTGGAGGCGGTGGAAGCGGGGCGCGATGCGTACGTGGAGAAACCCACGGCGCACACCATGGCGGATGCGCGCAAATTCCTGGCCGCGGTGAAGAAGACCGGCAAGATTGTGCAGGTGGGCACGCAGCGGCGATCGACGCCGGCGTACCAGAAGGCCGCCGAGTACATCCAGAGCGGGCAGTTCGGCGACATTGTGATGGTGGAGATGACGTGGAACGTGAACCAGCCGGGGCGCTGGCGCAGGCCGGACGTGGTGCCGCTGCTCAAGGAAGAGGACACGGACTGGAAGCGCTATCTGCTGAACCGGCCGTACGAGCCTTTCAATGCGCGCCACTATCTCGAGTTCCGGCTGTTCTGGCCGTACTCCTCGGGCATTCCCGATCAATGGCTGGTGCACCAGATCGACACCGTGCACTGGTTCACCGGCTTGCCCCATCCGCGCTCGTGCGTAGCCAACGGCGGCATTTATCTGTGGAAGGACGGGCGCAAGAACTGGGACACGATGACCGCGGTCTTCGATTACGGCCCGCTCGACGACCCGACCAAGGGCTTCCAGGTGCAGTACACCTCGCGCTTCACCAATTCGGCGGGCGGCGTGAAGGAGCTCTACTACTCGAACGGCGGCATGCTCGACATGGATAAGCAGACGGTGACGCCGACGGGCGGGCTGACGGCCAAAAATGCCGCCGAGATGAACATGCAGGCCAACCTGCTGCCCAGCTTTGCGCTCATGGAACATGCGGAAGCGGCCTCAACGGCCGCCGACACGGGACGCGATCCCATGACCAGCGCCAACATGCGCAACTGGATGGAGTGCGTGCGCTCGCGCAAGACGCCCAACGCGCCGATTGAGGCAGGCTACAGCCATTCCATCGCGCTCTGCATGAACGTGGCCGCGATCCAGACTGGCTTGAAAGTGACCTTCGACGACAAGACGCAGCAGGTGCTGGCGGGCGGAAGGGTGTTTGCGTAAAGCAGGGAACAAGGGAACGAGGGAACAAGGGAACGAGGGAACGAGGGAACAGGGGAACGAGGGAACAGGGGAACGAGGGAACAAGGGACTGCGGAACTACGGAACTGAGGGGCTAAAGAGAATGAGGATCGCTGCGACCGTCGGGCTTCGATGCCTTCGTTTGGCTTGCGAGATAGCGATGCTCACTTGCCTTGGGGTTGCGACTGCGCTGGGAGCGTCCGGAAAGGGCGTGAAAGTTACGCCCGACGAGGCCAACCGGCGCGTCGAGATCACCATCGACGGCAAGCCGTTCACCGCCTACATCTGGCCCACGACACTCAAGAAGCCCGTGCTTTTTCCCATCATCGACGCCGACGGCGTGACCATCACCCGCGGATGGCCGCTGGAGCCGCGGCCGGGCGAGCGCACCGATCACCCCCACCACGACGGCCTCTGGTTCAACTACTCGAACGTCGACGGCATCGACTTCTGGAATAATTCGACGGCGATTCCCGCGGCGCGCGCGCCGAAGATGGGCAGCATCGTCTTCGACAGGATTGTGAGTGCGAAGAGCGGAGCGAACCGCGGCGAGCTGGTGACTGACTCAACCTGGGTGACGGGCGCAGGCGAGAATATCCTTGCCGAGACCACGCGCTACGTCTTCGCGCGCGGAGCGGCCGGAGAGCGGAGCATCGATCTGGTCGTGACACTGCACGCACTGGACAAGGTCGTCTTTCACGACGACAAGGACGGCCTGCTGGGGCTGCGCGTGGCTCGGTGGCTCGAGTCGCCTGAAGAAAAGGGTGGGACGTTCACCGATGCAAACGGCGTGGCCACGCAGGTGAGCGCGGCGGCAAACATTCCCGGCGTAGCGCCGCCGACGGGCGAATACCTCACCAGCGAAGGCGTGAAGGGCGAAGCCGCGTGGTCAACGCGGGGACGGTGGTGCGCACTGATTGGCCATAACGGCGACGGGCACACGGATACGATTGCCATCTTCGATCATCCCGGCAATCCCAACTACCCCACGTTCTGGCACGCGCGCGGCTACGGATTGTTCGCAGCCAATCCCCTCGGGCAGCACATGTTCGATCCCAAATTGCCGGCGCTCGATTTCACGCTCGAAAAGGGCCAGAGCGTTACATTCCGCTATCGCGTGGCGATTTATCCGCGCGCGGTGACGGCGGAGGAGTTGAACCACGAGGCCGACGCATTCGCCGCCGGGAAGAGCTAGGAGCAGAAGCCCTCATGGTTCGCCTTGCCATTTCTGCCTGCGCGCTCGCCTGCGCACTGCCCTGCGCGGCGCAAGCGGCGGGCGCCTCCGCGGAGCTTCCCGGCAAGGGTCTTGGGCAGCATCCTTTTCTCTATTGCGGCGAGTGGCAAAACCGCAGCGTGGAAAACCAGATCATGTACATTGTGCGCGACGGGCACGTAGTGTGGAGCTACACCAATCCTCTGCGCGGCGAGCTCGACGACTGCACGCGGCTTTCGAGCGGCGATATCCTCTTTGCCCGCCAGTACGGCGCCAGCGAGGTCACTCCAGAGAAGAAGATCGTGTGGAATTACGATGCGCCGCCGGGAACCGAGATCCACACGGCATACCCAATGGGCCGGAAGCGCGTGCTCATCATGCAGAACGGGAATCCGGCGCAGCTCCTGGTGTTGCGCAAGCGCGACAACCGGGTGCTGATTCGCATCGTGCTTCCTACGCGAACGCACTCCACGCACGGTCAGTTTCGCCACGTGCGGCCCACGCGCCGGGGCACTTTCCTGGTGGCGCACCTGGACCTGGGCAAGGTGGTGGAGTACACGAAGAAAGGCAAGCCGATCTGGTCGGTCGATGCGCCATCGGCGTGGGCGGCGGTGCGGCTCAAAAACGGGAACACGCTGATCAGCGGCAATCAGCATGGCTACGTACGCGAGGTCAATCCCCAAGGCCAGACGGTGTGGGAGGTGAACAAGGACGATTTTCCCGGCATGCCGCTTTATACGGTGCAGGAGGTTTCGCGCCTGCGCAACGGCGATACGCTCATCAACAACTGGCCGGGGAGCCTGCCGCTCGATCAGTGGCCGGGCACAGTGCAACTGCTCGAAGTCACACGCGACAAGAAAGCCGTGTGGGCGCTCCGTGAATGGACCGATCTGGGCCCGGCTTCTTCAACGCAACTGCTGGACGAGCCTGGAGTTCCCGAGAACGGAGACTTAGAACGATAGCCTGGGCGCGTTGCTCCATGGCGCGCCGCTAAGGAGAGGACGGCATGAACCGTCGCGAATTTTCCTCATTGCTGCCGCTGCTTGCCGCGGCTTCTTCGTTTGCGCCGGCAAACGCGCAGGCGCCGCAAAATGCGTCTTCCGCCGCGCCGCACGCGCCGCTGGAACAGCTCGTCTCCGGCCGATATCCGCCCATTGCGCCGGCAAACCCGCACGCGGGGCCGCGCCAGTCGCAGCATTATCTGCTGGGCTTGCTCCCGGACAACATCCGTCTCGAGGCGCACGTGACGCATCTCGCGCCCGGTTGCCCGCCGGAGCCCATCGGCACGCACAAGCACACGGAGATGTGGTTCATCCGCGAAGGCACGGCGCGGCTGATGACGGCAGGAGTGACGCGCGATCTGGCCGCAGGCGAGATGGGACTGTGCATCGCCGGCGACCGGCACACGATTTACAACGCCAGCCAGACGGAGCCCTGCTCGTATTTTGTGGTCACGGCCGGCCCGCCGGAGTAGCGCGGGCAGCAGCGGCGCCGTGTTTTCCCCTCCTGCTCCCGGCCGCTTAATCACGGGGCCGCGCCCGACGAGGGCGGCCGAGGCCGATCCTGATCTTTCCGCGATCGCCGCGCAGCCGCTGGTTGCGGCGACATCTCCGGAGTGGACCCCCGGCTCGATTCACCCCGCCTTAATGTTCGCTGTCCCGCTTGCCCGATACCATGGGCAAACGGGTGCGTATTTTCGAAAATCAATCGTGTTGGCGCGCGGACCGGCGTCGCCCGGCTGAGCTCACTTGAGGTACGCGTGCACCAGGTCGATCAGATCCTCGGCCAGCTCCGGAGCAATCTGCTCTTTAGCTCCATCCACCAGGTGGAAGCGGATGTGCGTCTCCAGCACCTCGGCCATCAGTCCGTTCACGCCGCCGCGCACGGCCGCGAGCAGCATCAACTGGGCGCCGCAGTCCTCGTCCGTGCTCAGCGAGCGCTCCACGGCGTCCAGTTGTCCACGGACTTTGCGCAGCCGCTGCAGCAATTTCACTTTTTCCCGTTCCTGATGCGACATGAGCGGACTCCTTGGCTTGACAATACCAACCGTGGGTATAGTATTAACCCAATGGGGGTATAGTCGAAACGCCGGTGCAGCCGATACTCCTCTCTGAATTCTATGCCCGTCTGCCGCTCCAAGCCGACCCGGAATGCGCTCGCCGCGCGGGTGTTGTTTTGCTGTCTCGCCGCGACCCTGAGCACTGCCTGCAGAATGCCCGCGATGGGGCAGACACCCGGTTCCGCTCCCGATGCGCCGGCTCCGCTCCCGCCTGCATTCGCGCCGGCGCCGTGGCTCTTTCCGCACTGGACGCTGCTTTTTACCGCGCAGGGTGTGGG
>JASHTS010000064.1 GCA_030040425.1 Acidobacteriaceae bacterium
GCGTGAGATAGTACTCGCGGCCTCGCGCGATCACAAAGAGGACCAGCGGGACGGCATACATCCATCCGATCATGCGGAACGGCTTGCCGGCCTGCGTGGCGAAGAGAAACCATAAACCGGCGCACCACAGCGGAACGGTAACGGGGTCGGTCGCGTTCCATAGCTGCTTGAAAAGAAAGTTGTCGGTCCTGTGCCAGGAGACATCGCGCGCGTGGATGCTCTTCATCCAGGCCAGGGCGACAAAGTGATGCTGAAATTGCCACAGGATCACGGGAAGAACCATGACAAGCGCCAGGGCCACGCCGCACCAGAACCATCCCGAGCGCAGAGCACGGCGATTGGGCGTGAACAGCACGCCGGCCAGGAGGCCCACGGCAAAGAACAGGATGGTGTACTTGGTGAGCAAGCCGAGGCCGAAGCCGGCGCCGATCGCGATCCACCAGCGGCCGTCGCGCGAACGGAGAAGATTGACCGTGGCCCAGGCGACCACAACCCACCAGAGCAGGTCGAACGTCATATAAGAAAGAAAGGTGCCGGTGAAGGAGATGGGCCCTGTGATGGCCGCGGCTACCGCGGCCACCAGCATGGCGCGCCGGCCGCCGCCCATCGCCCGTGCCATCAGACCGGCGAGAACGCTCACCAGTCCGACGGCGAGCGCAGGCAAAAGACGGTAACCGACGAGGCCGGTTCCGAACAGCGCCAACTCGGCCCGGGCGAGCCACGCGGTGAGAGGCGGATACACGACATAACACCAGTCCAGGTGCATTGCGTTCGAGTAGCTGAGCAGCTCATCGCGGTGGAATCCGTATCGGCCGCTGAACGCGAAGTGAAATGCCGCGAACGCGAACCCGGTGAGCCAAACGGCGGCTGTTTCGCCGAAAAGTGCGTTTCTCGCGGGGGCCGACTCGGTAAGTGTTGCCTGGTTCATTCCCGCCTCAGTGGTGCTGGTTTCGCGCCCATCATACACGGGGCGGATGCAATTCGCTGCGCCGGCGTGAATTCGCTCTCCACCGATAAACTGATTCAGTATGCTTTCGCTTCAGAATGCCGGCAAGCGCTTTGGGCCGCGGGTTTTGTTCATTGGGGCGAACTGGCTCATCCGAAGCCAGGAGAAAACCGCGCTGGTGGGCGCGAACGGCGCCGGCAAATCGACCCTGATGAAAGTGCTGGCAGGACTCGAGACGCTCGATTACGGCACACTCGAGCGCACGCGCGGCATGAGCATCGGCTATCTGCCGCAGGAGGGGTTGCCGCTCACCGGGCGAACGGTCTTCGAGGAGTGCCTTACGGTCTTCGACAATCTGCGCGCCATGGAGCGCGAGTGCGAGCAACTGGCCGGGCAACTGGCCGAGCTGGACCACGAGAGCGTTGAGTACGAGGCGGCGGCGGAGCGCTACTCGCTGCTCCACGAAAGGCTGCTCGCGCTCGGCGGCTACGCGCTCGACGCGCAGGTGGGCGGCGTGCTGACCGGGCTGGGATTCGGGAAAGACGACTGGCCGCGGCAGACCGACGAGTTTTCCGGCGGATGGCAGATGCGCATTGCGCTGGCGAAGTTATTGTTGTCGAAGCCTTTTCTCTTGCTCCTGGACGAGCCCACAAATCATCTGGACCTGGAGACGCGCAACTGGCTTGAGGATTACCTCAAGAATTATCCCTTCGGTTACGTGCTCATCTCGCACGACCGCTATTTTCTCGACGTGACCATCGATCGCACGGTGGAGATCTGGAACAAGCGGCTGGCGGTCTACCAGGGCAACTTCACGAAGTACCTTGCGCAGAAGGACGAGCGGCGCGCGCAGCTTGAAGCGGCATACCGCAACCAGCGCGAACAGATCGAGCATCTGGAAGCTTTCATCAATCGATTCCGCTACCAGGCGACCAAGGCGAAGCAGGTGCAGAGCCGGATCAAGGAACTCGAAAAGATCGAGCGCATCGAGATTCCCGAAGAAGAGCCGGTGATTCATTTCAAGTTCCCGCAGCCAGCGCCATCGGGGCGCATGGTGGCGGAGGCGGAGGGATTGTCGAAGAGCTATGGGGAAAAGCGGGTGCTCGAGCATGTGCACTTTACCCTCGAGCGCGGCGATCGTGTGGCGCTGGTGGGGGTGAACGGGGCGGGCAAATCGACGCTGATCAAGCTGCTGACCGGCGAGGAAGCGCCGACCGCAGGGTCTGTGAAGCTGGGACACAACGTGGCGGCGGAGTATTTTGCACAGGACCAGTACAAGGTGCTCGACGGCGAGGCGCGCATGCTGGACTCGATCAGCCGCGCCGCGGTGAAAGTGCCGGAGTCGGAGCTGCGGTCGCTGCTGGGTTGCTTTCTTTTCAGCGGAGACGACGTGTTCAAGCCGCTGGGCGTGCTTTCGGGCGGCGAGCGCAACCGCTTCGCGCTGGCGCGCATCCTGGTTTCGCCCTCGAATTTTCTTCTCCTCGACGAGCCCACCAATCACCTGGACATGCGCGCCAAAGACGTGCTGCTGGAGGCGTTGGCTGCTTTCACGGGCACGGTCATCTTTGTTTCGCACGACCGGTACTTCATCGACCGGCTGGCGACGCGGGTGCTCGAAGTGGAGAACGGCACGGTGAACGCATATGCAGGCAATTACGAAGATTATCTGCGGCGCAAAGAGGCGCTGTCTGCGGGCGGCGCGGACCAGCGCAGCCAGCCGGAAAAGGCGGAGACGCGCCAGAGCGCGGAGGCGAGTGGGCGCGAGACAGCCAACGGGACGGCCGATGCAGCGAAGAAGGCGGCCAAAGAGCGCCCGCGGCGGCTGAATCCCATCAAGCAGAAGCAGATGGAGGAGCGCTGCGCGTTTCTGGAAGAAGAGATTCCGCGCGTCGAGTCGGCGCTTGCGCTCACCGAGGAGCAACTGGCGGTTTACGTTTCTGCGGCGGAGAGCGAACGGCTGACGCGGCTGGCGGAGGAGATGCGCACGCAGTTGGGCGCTCTGACGGCGGAGTGGGAAGAGCTGATGGCACAACTCGAAGAACAGGCTGCGGCGGGATAATGCAGGCGACGAGCCGTCAGCCGGCTAGTCGGATCGAACCGCGGACTGGACGCGATCGAAGAAATCCGCATTCATGGCCTGCTCCATTTTCTTCTTCAAGCGGCGGATGGACTTGATGAGCACGAGCTCCATAAGCAGGTTTACGGCGACGCCGATGAAGAGCGGGAATCTCGGACCCAGGCGGGCGTGCCACAAGCCGACCAGCAGCGCGATACCGTAGAAGATCACAAAGGACTGCAGCAGGAGAATGCGCCGGCGGAGTTTTCTGCGGGTTGCTTTATCCAGGACGAGATCGTCGGGACCGGAGGAAATGGGGAATCTTTCCCTTGCGCTCTTAAGGATGAAGACTACCGAGACCGCCACGGCGAGGGCCACCACCACCACGGCCCAGATGAGCGACGAGGGGGGCAGATATCCGTGCAGGCTGGCCAGCATGACGACGAGAAAGATCGCCATACCTGCCACGACGAGCAGGGAGAAGCGGCGGGTGATATATCGTTCCCGCCGGAAATAGTCGGCAATTTCGCCCATGGTTCCCGCGGTTCTCCGTGGACCGATTGCAAACATGCTACACGCAAACGGCCATCGAAGGGAGGGTACGAACGTGCATGTGGAATCAGCGAAAGCAGCAGACCGGTACGGCTCAGGCATAATCAAATCACGATGACACTTTTGTGGAATCCCGGGAGCTGGCCGCAGAGACTGGCCGAGCTGGAAGCGCAATCCGGCGAGTTGAAGGAGGCGCCGCTGCGGCGCGACGTGCGCTCGCTGGGCACGCTGTTGGGGGTGGTGCTGCGCGAGCAGGCCGGCGAGGAGCTGTTCGCGCAGGTAGAGGCGCTGCGGCAGGGGACCATCCGGCGGCGCGACGCCGAAAGCCGTGGCCAGGCGCAGGAGGCGGCCCGCCATGCCGCAGCGGCGCTGGAGCTGGTGCATGCGCTCCCGGTAGAGCGGGCCACGCTGCTCACCCGCGCGTTCGCCTTCTATTTTGAGCTCATCAATCTTGCGGAGACCAACCATCGCAAGCGGCGGCGCGTGGCGCTGCAGGTGAGCGGCCAGGCAGGAAGGCAGCGAGGCTCGCTCGAGGGCACGCTTTCCGAGATGCGGCGTGTGGGCATCAGCGCGGAAGAGGCTCTGGAGTGGCTGCGGCGCGTGCTGGTGATTCCGGTCTTCACGGCGCATCCCACCGAAGCGGCGCGGCGCACGGTAATGTTCAAGCGGCGGCGGATCGGCGAGTTCCTGGAGAAGCTTGACCGGATTCCCATTCCCGGACAGGAGCTGGCGCGCCTCGAAGATCTGCTGCTGGCGGAGATCACAAGCCTATGGCAGACGGATGAAGTACGCTCGCGGCGGCCGACCGTTTTTGACGAAATCAAGATGGGACTCGATTACTACGAAGTTTCCATCTTCGAGACGCTTCCGGCGCTCTACCGCGAAATCTCAGAGGCGCTCAAGGCCGCATACGGGTTGGAGATCGAAGTGCACGAGCTGCCCGTAGTATTGCGCTTCGGCTCCTGGATCGGGGGGGACCGGGACGGCAATCCCTTTGTCACGCCCGAGGTGACGCGGGCAGCCATCGAGCTTGCGCGCGCACATCTGCTCCGTTTCTACCAGCGGCAGCTTGACCGGATCATCGATGTGCTCACCACCAGCGCGCAACAGCGGCCGGTGAGCGAGGCGCTGCTCGAGCGCCTGCAGTCGTATATGGAGCAGGTGCGTTCGCCGGAAGCGCAAGTCTTCGGCGCGCAGTTCGAATTCGAGTATTACCGCCGCTTTGTGGTTTGCCTGAAGGCGCGGGTACAGCGCACGCTGGAGCAGGCCGGCCCGGGCCGCGAGGCTCTTCGGGCGACGGCGCACGGGGCGGAATTGCCGGACAAGCTGGCGCAGGCGCTGCCCGCCTACTGCGCCGTGCGCGAGTTCCTCGACGATCTGGAGATCCTGCGCACCTCGCTGGCCGCGAACAACGGCCTGCGCATCGCGCGCACGCTGATCGATCCGCTCCTTCTCGAGGTGCGCACCTTCGGGCTGCATCTGCACACGCTCGATATACGGCAGCATGCGCGCGTGCACGCGCTGGCCCTGCAGGAGGCGATTACCGACACGGTTGCTGCTTCGCTGCCCGGCGATCTCTCCGGGCAGACTTCGAGCGTTCTCGCAACCTTCCGCGTGATCGCCGAGATGAAGCAGGGCTGCTCGCCGGAATCGATCCGGCAGTATGTGATCAGCGGGGCCACCGGCGTGGAAGATGTGCTGGCCGTGGTGCGGCTGGCGCGTCTGGGCGGCGTGAAGGTGGAGGGCGCCGGATGCGGATCCGGCGCGCGTGCGGACAGCCCGTGCGACCCGGGGCTGATGCCGGTTCCGCTGTTCGAGTCCATTGAAGATCTGCGCAATGCGCCCAACATCTGCCGCGAGTTATGGGGACGGGCCGATTACCGCAAACTGCTGGCCTCGTGGGATAACTGGCAGGAAGTGATGCTGGGCTACTCCGACTCGAACAAGGACGGCGGCATGCTGACTTCGACCTGGGAGATCTTCCGCGCGCATCGCGACCTGCACGTAGCCGCGCGCGAGGCGGGCATCAGGCTGCGGCTGTTTCACGGCCGCGGCGGCACGGTGGGCCGCGGCGGAGGACCCACGCACCGCGCTATTTTTGCGCAGCCCATCGACTCCTTCGACGGGCAACTGCGCATCACCGAGCAGGGCGAGGTGCTCAATTTCAAGTACGCCGACGAAGTTCTGGCCGAGCGCAACCTGGAACTGATGATCGCTGCCTCCCTGGATGCGCTGGCGCGGCCGAATGCGCGCGATCCCGAGGGGCATTTTACCGGCGTGCTCAAGCGCGAGTGGGAGGCGGCGCTGGACGAGCTCTCCAATCTTTCCTACGGCTACTATCGCAAGCACATCCTCGAAGATCCCGGCGTGGTGACGTACTTCGAGCAGTCGACTCCGGTGGGCGAGCTGGAGAACGCGAAGATCGGTTCGCGACCGGCGCGGCGCAATGCGTCTCCCCGGCTGGCCGACCTGCGCGCCATTCCCTGGGTCTTTGGATGGACGCAGTCGCGGCTGCTGGTGCCGGCGTGGTTCGGCGTGGGCTACGCGATCGATCGCTATCTGGCCGAAGCCGGAGCGCTTGAGCTGCTGGCGACCATGGCGCGCGAGTTTCCGCTGTTCATCGATCTGCTGCGCAACGTGGAGATGGCGCTGGGCAAGGCGGACCTGGGAACGGCGCGGCTTTATTCCACGCTGGTGACCGACGCAGCGCTGCGTGAACGCGTCTACGACATGTTCGAAGCCGAGTTTCATCGCACCGTACGCGCCGTGCTCGCCATCACGCGGCAGACTGAGCTGCTGGAGAGCAACCGCGTGCTGGCGCACTCCATCAAGCTGCGCAATCCCTACGTCGATCCGATGCACCTGATCCAGGTGGACATGCTGCGCCGCAAGCGCGCCGGCGAGGACACGCCGGAAGTGAACCGCGCCATTGCGGCTACCATCAGCGGCATCTCCGCGGGCTTGAGAAATACGGGATGAAGCGCCGGGCAGTGGGCGTCCGGAGAAATTCTAAGGCGTCTGCCTGTCCGCGGTGACCGTGGCTCCGTCAGAACGAAACGCGAAGTGCAGAACCCAGACGCTGGGAGCTCCAGCGCTCGCGGGCGCAAACTGCCATGCCTGCGCGGCCTCAACCGCAATCCGGTTGAAATAGCGGCTGGCATCGGGCGACTCGGAGACGGCGCCGGAGACGGCGCCGCTCGCATCCACTTGCGCGCGCACCTCGATGCGCACGGTGCCGCGAATCGTGGCCAGCGCCTCGGGCAGGGGATGCGGCATCACGCGCCTCAGGACGCCGCCATCTGCCGCGGCGGGCGCACTGCCGGCCGGCTGCGGCTCAGGGGGCTGAACCTGGCGCGCAGCCGAGCGCTTCGCCGCAGAAACAGGCTGAGCGGACCGGGCCGGCGGAGATCGATCCGGAGATCGATTCGAAGTTTGGGCCGAAGTCCGGGCCGACGACTGGGCCGGTGCGGAGGGGACAGTTGGCGGCGCAGAGGTCGGAGCGGGCGAGGATTGTTCTGCTGCCGGCGTGGATGCCTGTTCGGCCGCGGGCGCAGACGGCGGGGGCTGCCGGCTGTGCAGGATGAAAGCCGTGACCGCGATGCCGAGGAAGACGGCCCCGGTAATCCAGGCCGGGGCCCAGCGGGTGGAGTGCGAGAGCGTTGGAGTGAAGTCAGGTTCGAGTCCTGGGGGCGCACCCTCCTGGAGCGCCTTGCCCTCGAGGCGGTCCCTGATCTCCGGCAGAGTGAGCCGGCTGGCGGCGTCAAGGCGCAGGCAGTCGCGGACGATCGACTCGAAGGGAGCCGGGAGCGCGGGCCGCACTACGGGTTCGAAGCCCGATTCGCGGTCCCAGGCCGGCATGCGCTGGGTGAGAGCGGCAACCAGAACCATTCCCAGCGACCAGATGTCGGCGGCCGGGGAGACCACGCCGCGGCTCAGCTCGGGCGCGTCGCTGGCTCCGGTCTGGAGCGTGAGCGCGGCGGCCTTGCTCGAGGCAATCGGCGAGCAATCCGGGGAGAGCTTGAGGCTGTCCGCGACCACCAGGATGTTCGAAGTCTTGAGGCGCCCATGCACAAGACCATGGCCGTGCAGGCAGGCGAGCGCGTCGAGAATGGGGCCCAGCATCTCCTCGGTTTCATCGGGCGTGAGCGCGCGTTCGGGAAGGATTTCGGCGAGCACCTCGTCCGCGCATTCGGTAACCACGTAGACCACTTCGCCGCTGTCGGGCCCACCCTCGAGTCCCACATCGAGTCTGCCTCGCCCGGTTTGCAGCACGCGGAGAAGGTGCGGATGGTCGATGGAAGCAGCGGCTGTCCAGCCTGCCAGGCGCGCGTCCGCGCCCGGACTCTCGGCCGGAATCAACTTGATGGCCGCTTTGCCCCCGCCTTCGCTTTCGGTGAGATAAACGCTGCCTTCCGCCGTGCCGCCCAGCCAGCGAAGAAGAAGGAATTGCGAGTCGACGACGCGGCCTTCCCGGTCATCGAGATTCGCGGTGGTTTGCATGGCTACCGTCCCTTTTGAGCATCGGGGTAAACAATCTCGGGGCAACCGAAGTAAGGCAGGCCGGCAACGCCTCCATTCTAAGCCAGACGGGAGCAGGTTCAAGGAGATTCGTCCGGCCGGTGAAGTTACTTGCGGCCAGTGTGCTCGCTGCGCGCTTGCCAGAAGTTGTACCGGAAGCTAGGCTGGAGGCACGCGTCGATGCCGCTGCGACCGCACGGGCGGAAAGCGGCGACGTTGCGTGTGCGCCGCAAGCGCGCGTTTTCTCCGATTACCACGAGTTGCAGCATCACTGCGAATCCAATCAAAGAAAGGCTCGGGACGCAGTCCCCGGCAGAGGAGAGTTCTTATGGCGCGCATCGCCACCAACGTTACTGAATTGATCGGCCGCACGCCGCTGGTGCGCTTGAACCGCACGGCGGCGGGCTTGCCTGGGACCGTGGCCGCCAAGCTGGAGAGCCAGAATCCCGCTTCAAGCGTGAAGGACCGTATCGGCTTCGCCATGATCGATGCGGCGGAAAAAGCCGGCAAAATCGCGCCGGGAAAGACGGTGCTGATTGAACCGACCAGCGGCAATACCGGCATTGCGCTGGCTTTTGTGGCCGCCGTGAAAGGGTACCGGCTGATCCTGACCATGCCCGAGACCATGAGCCTGGAGCGGCGCGTCACGCTTCTGGCCTATGGGGCCGAGATCGTGCTCACACCGGGACCGAACGGCATGAAGGGCGCCATCGCCAAGGCCAACGAGATTCGGGAGAAGACGCCGAACGGCTACATCCTGCAGCAATTCGACAATCCGGCCAACCCGGCGATCCATCTGGCGACCACGGGTCCGGAGATCTGGGACGACACCGACGGCAAGGTGGACATACTCATCTCCGGCGTAGGGACAGGCGGCACCATCACGGGTGTTTCCAATTACATCAAGCCGCGCAAGCCCTCGTTCAAGGCGATTGCGGTCGAACCAACCGACAGCCCGGTGCTTTCGGGCGGCAAACCGGGCCTGCACAAGATTCAGGGCATCGGCGCAGGCTTTGTGCCCAGCATTCTCGACACCGGGATCATCGACGAGGTGATTCAGGTGACCAACGATGAGAGTGTGGAAATGGCGCGGCGGCTGGCGAGGGAGGAGGGCCTGTTCGTGGGCATCAGCTCCGGTGCGGCGGCGGTTGCGGCGCTCAAGGTGGCGGCGCGGCCTGAGAATGCCGGCAAACTGATCGTGGTGGTGCTGCCCGACTTCGGCGAGCGGTATCTATCGAGCATCCTCTTTGAGCCTCTGCGCCAGCAGGCGCTTGCGTTGCAGCCGGAGACGATTGCTGTACCTGCGTAAGAGGCAGGGAGCAAGGGAACAAGGGAACAAGGGAACAAGGGAACAAGTCACCGCCTTATCAGCGATGAGCCCAGTGCCGGGCTTTTGCCTCCTTTTTCCCTG
>JASHTS010000065.1 GCA_030040425.1 Acidobacteriaceae bacterium
ATGAGGACGAGCGCCGCCGCGCCGTCGGAGATGGAGCTCGAGTTGGCCGCGGTCACTGTGCCGTTTTCGTCAAACGCCGGTTTGAGCGTGGGAATCTTCTCGGGCTTCGCCTTCTGCGGCAGCTCGTCGTGCTCAACCACGCGCTCCGTCTTGCCGGACTTCACCGTCACCGGCGCGATCTCGGCCGCAAAACTGCCGTCGGCGATGGCCTTCTGTGCGCGCTCCAGCGAGCGCAGCGCAAAGGCGTCCTGCTCCTCGCGCGTAAACGCGTAGCTGTGCGCGCACTTTTCGGCGAATGTGCCCATCAGCCGGCCTCGGTCGTACGCGTCCTCAAGGCCGTCGAGAAACATGTGATCGTAGACCTTCTGGTGGCTCAGCCGGTAACCGGCTCGCGCGCCTTGCAGCAGATACGGCGCGTTGCTCATGTTCTCCATGCCGCCGGCGACGGCAACGTCGAGGCTGCCCGCGCGAATCAAATCGTGCGCCACCATCACGGCTTTCATGCCGGAGCCGCACACCTTATTGATAGTGGTCGCGCCCGTCGAAAGCGGCAGCCCGGCTCCGAGCGCTGCCTGCCGTGCAGGCGCCTGCCCCACGCCCGCCGGCAGAACGCAGCCGAAAAAGACCTCCTGAATCGATTCGCCGGGAATGCCGGCGCGCTCCACAGCGGCGCGGATGGCCGCAGAACCCAGCTCCGGCGCGGCAAGGTCCTTGAAGTCGCCCTGGAACCCGCCGATGGGCGTGCGCGCGGAACCGACGATGACGATGGATTCTTGCGAGGCCATAGAACTTTCGAACTCAGGGGAAACTTAGCGCGGCGCCATGCGCAACGCGCCGTCGAGCCGGATCGTTTCCCCGTTCAGCATCCTATTTTCGCAGATGTGCTGGACCAGCGCCGCGAACTCCGCCGGCCTTCCCAGCCGCGCGGGGAATGGAATGCTGGCGGCGAGCGCGGTGCGCACATCCTCCGGAAATCCGGCCATCATCGGCGTCTCAAATACGCCCGGCGCAATGGTCACTACGCGAATTCCGCGCACAGCCAGCTCGCGCGCAATGGGAAGAGTCATGGCCGCCACGCCGCCTTTTGAAGCCGCATACGCCGCCTGGCCAATCTGCCCGTCGAACGCGGCAATCGACGCGGTGTTCACAATCACCCCGCGCTCGCCGTCCTCGCCCGGATTTTCTTTCGCGATGGCTTCGGCGGCCAGCCGAATCATATTGAAGGTCCCGATGAGATTGACCTGGACAGCGCGCGCAAATGTCTCCAGCCGATGCGGCCTCTCGCGGCCCAGAACCTTTTCTGCCGGCGCAATGCCGGCGCAGTTCACCAGCGCATGCAGATGCCCGAAAGCCGAAAGCGCATTCGCGACGGCCGCTTTACCCTCGGCTTCGCTGGTCACATCCGTGCGCGCAAACCGCGCCGCAGCGCCCAGTTCTATGGCGAGCGCTTCGCCCGCGTCTTGATTCACGTCGGCGAGAACCACGCGTCCGCCTTCCTGCGCGATCAGGCGCGCGGTCGCCGCGCCCAGGCCCGATGCGGCGCCCGTCACCAGAAAGACGTGATCCTTGATCTGCATGTTTGGCCGCTCAAATTCATCTGTCATAATACTCCACGTACAATCGGCCATTTGGAGGCGCAACCTGACTGCGGCGCGAGCCCAAACTCCGCTGACGCAATTGAGCGAAGAGGAACTCCTCTTTCGCGAAACCGTGCGCCGCTTCGCGGCCGAACGCGTAGCTCCGCTGGTGCGCCGCATGGATGAAGAGCAGCAGATGGATGCCGCGCTGGTGCGCAGCCTCTTCGAGCTCGGGCTGATGGGCATTGCCATTTCCGAGGAGTTCGGCGGCAGCGGCGGCACTTTCTTTGATTCGATCCTCGCCGTCGAAGCCATCTCCGCCGTGGATCCGGCCGTGGGCGTTCTGCTCGATGTGCAGAACACGCTCGTCAATGCGGCGCTGCTGCGCTGGGGCACCGAGGAGCAAAAGAAAAAATATCTGCCGCGGCTGGCCCGCGATACCGTGGGCGCTTACGCCTTGAGCGAAGCCGGCTCGGGTTCCGACGCGTTTGCTCTTCAGACCCGCGCCGAAAGCCGTGGCGATGCGTGGATCCTGAACGGGCGCAAGCTCTGGATCTCGAACGCAAAGGAAGCCGGCCTCTTCGTCGTCTTTGCCACCGTGGACGCGACCGCCGGCTACAAGGGAGTCACCGCATTCCTGGTGGAGAAAGGCGCGGCCGGTTTCACCGTGGGCCGCAAGGAAGACAAGCTCGGCATCCGCGCCTCGACCACCTGCGAGCTTGTGCTCGAGGAATGCGCGGTGCCGGAGACGCAGCTCCTCGGCGAGCCCGGCAACGGCTACCGCATCGCCATCGAGACCCTCAACGAAGGGCGCATCGGCATCGGCGCACAGATGCTCGGCCTCGCCCAGGGCGCGTGGACGCACGCGGCAAAATATGCAAAAGAGCGCAAACAGTTCGGCCGCGCGATCGCCGATTTCCAGGCCATGCAGTTTCAGCTCGCCGAGATGGCCACGGACATCGAAGCCGCGCGGCTGCTGGTCTACAACGCGGCCCGTCTTCGCGACGCCGGCGCCGATTTCCGCAAAGAGGCGGCCATGTGCAAGTACTTTGCCTCGCAAGCGGCCGAGCGCGTAGCCAGCCTCGCGGTCGAGGTCTTCGGCGGCCTGGGCTTCGTCAAAGACTCGCCGGTCGAGAAGCTCTACCGCGACGCGAAGATCGGGAAGATCTACGAAGGCACATCGTTCATGCAGTTGGCCACCATCGCCAAACTGGTGCTTTAGAAGCACTTCTGGTTCCTTTCCTGTCCACTCGCAGACTATGTTTCAATAGAAAGAATGGCAAGTGCGCGCAGAGCGACGGCGCGGGGGCGGGCGATTGCGGCCCGGAGGAAGCTGCGCGAGTACGCCATGGTGGCCAAGGCGCTCGCTTCCACTGACCACCCGGTGCTGGCGCAGATCATCCCCATGCGCTTCTGCAATTTGAGCTGCGGCTACTGCAACGAGTACGACAAAGTCTCCAAGCCCGTGCCGCTCGAAGAGATGTTCCGTCGCATCGACCACCTGGGCCGGCTGCGGACGGCCATGATCGGCATCTCCGGTGGAGAACCGCTGACGCATCCGGACCTCGATGAGATCATCCGCAGGATGCGCAAGACAGGCGCGATTGCCGGGATGATCACCAACGGCTATCTGTTGAACGTGGAGCGCATCGAGCGTTTGAACCGCGCCGGCCTCGACCACATGCAGATCTCGATCGACAACG
>JASHTS010000066.1 GCA_030040425.1 Acidobacteriaceae bacterium
CCAGCAGTCGCTCTGCGGTTTCATCTCTTGGGCCGCTCCCATCTCCACCCGCTGAACCGCCGACTTGCCGACTTGCTGACTTGCTCGCCGCGGCGACCGCGGCCTTCTGCTCCTCGGTCAGCTTCTGATACGTAAACCAGACGTGGTCGAATTGAATGCGATTCGACCCATCGCCCGCGAGGGGATGCGCGGGGCTCACAATCTCCGGCGCCGTATCGAGCAGCTTGTAGATGCGCTCGCAGGCGGCCATCGCCGCCTGCAGGATGTTGTACTTGTCGCTCAGGTCCTGGATGGGCCGCCAGAAGCGCTGCGAATACTGGATGAACATGGCCAGCATGCCGATGGTGACCGAGCCGCGCGCCAGCACGCTGAAGCCTCCGCGCCACACCACGAGAGCGATCGCAACCGAAGAGAGAATATCGACCGCCGGGTAATAGAGCGCGTAGGCAAAGATGGTGTCTTTGAAGGCCACCATGTGCTGCCGGTTGACTTCTTCAAAGTCCGTGTACGCGCGCTTTTCGCGGTTGAAGAGCTGCACCACGCTCATCCCCGAGATGTGCTCCTGGGTGAAGCTGTTGATGCGGGCGATGGCGGCGCGCACGCGGCGGTAGCTCTCGCGGACGTGGTCGCGGAAGATGCGGGTGACGATAAGGATGAGGGGCAGTACGGAAAAGGCCACCAGCGCCAGCCACCAGCGGATGGCCAGCATGACGCAGGCCATGATGCTGAGCATGAAGATGTCGTTGACGATGGCCAGGATGCCCTCGGTGAACATGTCGTTGACGGCATCCACGTCGGAGGTGAGGCGCGTGACCAGGCGGCCCACGGCGTGCACGTCAAAGAAGCCCACGTGCATGCGCTGCATGTGGCGGAAGATGTCGCGGCGCAGATCGAACATGATCTTCTGCCCGGTCCACTGCATGAGGTAGGTCTGGACAAATTCAAAAAGGTAGGCGGCGATGAGGATGGCGAGATAGAGACCCGCGAGCTCGGTGATGCCGCGCCAGGCGTCGCGGGGCAGGATGCGCGCCAGCGGACTGGAGCGGGCCAGCCAATGGGCGACGGCGCTCGAGGCTTCCTCGTGGGTGAGCTTGGGCGTGAGGTAACGGTCGATGGCCACCATGACCAGGATGGGACCGGCGACATCGCAGAGGGACTTGAAGCAGACGGCGAGCGAAGAGATGACCGCTTCAAGCCAGTAGGGGCGCACATAGCGCGCGAGCCGGCGCATGAGGCGCCCGTCGTAGACCTTGCCCACCACCGGGTCTTCGTCAGGCTTGCTTGTTTTCTCGGGAGGCACAGGCTCGCTTGGGGCGCCGGGCTTGCCGGGAGGGACGGTCTTGCGCGGAAAGTCAAATGCGCGCGCGGGGCGGCCGTCGCTGCGTGGCTTGTTTTTCTCGTCGTCCGCCATCGGATGAGGGATCGCGCCTTCCCTTTTCATTGTACGGGGAAGTCCGGTTTTAAGCCGCCGTTCGGGGGCGCGGACGACGGCCTATACAAGCACAGATGGCCGGCTCGATGTTGACGGCGCAAAAATGCGGGCGTACAGCCGACGGGGGAGACCAAAAAATCCGGTTGCGGCCGGGCATTGTGCGTCTCCGATCGGCCCAGGGCCCCCGGATGCAGGCCAAAAATCGCGCGAAATTGAGTCCTTTTGCACATTTTTGCGGGCCTCGCCAGAAGAGGGGGCTGAGCGCCCGACCGATAGACCCAATCAACCATGCCGTCCCGCCGCGGGATGCCGGATGCACCCGGTTCTCTCTCTTGGCACCCTCCGTTCCATGCGGAGCCTCGCTCGCTGTTGGCGCGCAAAGTTTTGGCTGCCTTCCGGCGCGCGATGAGCGGCCGATATTCAGTCTGTGTTCCCGCGCGCGCTCCTCCGTCGGCCGGCTGCCCTGTTCGTTTCTGGACGGTTCTGTGCGGGATCGGGCACCCTTGACCGGCGATGGACTGCGCCGGTCAGGCCGGATTGACAGCCGGAATGCAGACAGCCGGGGGAGAACGAAGCGCGGTGCGCAAGGAGAAGGCTCGCAGAGTATTCGCTCTCCGCGGTTTTGGCCCGGCGCCTTTTACCTGCTCATGACTTATGGAAAGATTCCGCGTCAGATTCGTTACAGTGTTGGCATGGCAGACGAATTGCATTGACCCACAGGCAGGCCCGGTCTTTCCCTTCCCCATGAGGAGACGCTGATGCGGATCTTACTCCAGGATCTCCGCTACGCTCTGCGGCAGATTGTGCGCAACCCCGGCTTTTCCCTCACCGCTGTCCTGTCGCTGACCCTGGGCATCGGCGCAACCGTGGCGGTTTACAGCATCCTCTACGACGCCGTGCTCCATCCCTGGCCGTATGCGGGCATGGACCGGATCTGCCAGGTGTGGCAGATCGACAGCGCCGGCCGCGAGGGAATGTGGGGATTGACGGGCCCGCAGATTCGCCAGCTGCGGCAAGCCCATGCGGTCGAAGATGTGGTGGGCGTGGATGGCTGGAACCTGACGGTAACCGGAAGCGATGTTCCCGACGACGTGCAGGCCGTGATGCTGACCGGAACAGGCTTCCAGTTCCTGGGCATGCCCGCCCTGCTGGGCCGCTACTTTGTACCCGCGGACGCGCCCGACGGCCAGGATCCCCAACCCGTCGCCGTGCTCAGCTACAAGTTCTGGCAGCGGCACTATCACGGCGATCCGGCGATCGTGGGAAGAACCATCCAGCTCACGCACAAGAGCTACACGGTGATCGGCGTCATGCCGCCGCGTTTTACGTGGATGGATGGAGAGGTCTACCTGCCGCTCAAGATGGCGTCGGACCAGACGCAGGGATACGGCTTCATGTTCAAGCTGAAGCCGGGCGTGACCACAGTCCAGGCGGAAAGCGAACTCGCTCCTCTTTACCAGGAGTTCGATCACGAACGGCCGAACTGGTTTCCCCGCAAATTCAAAATCAGCGTGCGCAGGCTGGCCACCAGTTACGTGCGCGAGCTGGGCAAGACGATGTATCTGCTGCTGGCCGCCGTCGCCCTGCTGCTGGCGATCGGCTGCGGCAATGTTTCCATCCTGCTGCTGGCCAGAGGCACGGCGCGCCAGCATGAATTTGCGATTCGCTCGGCGCTGGGAGCCAGCCGGCGGCGCATCGTGCGCCAGTTGCTCACCGAGTCGCTGCTCCTGTCGCTCACCGGAGCAGGGCTGGGCGTGGTGCTGGCCTATCGCGCCATTGGCCTCATTGTGCCCCGTCTTCCCGACCACTCCTATCCCTACGAGGCCGACTTTCACATCAACCTGGCCGTGCTGGCCTTCAGCGTGGGCGTGGCGCTGCTGAGCGGCATCCTGTTCGGCCTGGCGCCGGCGCTCGAATCGTCGCATCCGCACATCAGCGAGGTGATGCAGGCGGGAACCCGGCGGCTGACCGGCAGCGTGAAGGGCAGGCGCCTGCACACGGCGCTCATTGCCGGGCAAATTGCGCTCACCCTGCTGCTGATGACCGCGGCCGGCGCGGCCATCCAGGGTTTCATGCACATGCTGAACATACCGCTGGGCTACGACCCGGAGCATGTGATGTCGGTGGGCATTCCCGTGCATGAGAATACGCACACCGCCTGGGCGGAGCGGACGCAGTTCTTCCGCCAGCTTCGCGAGAAGATTGCCGAGACACCGGGCGTGGTGGCGGCGGGAATCTCCACCAATGCCACTCCGCCGGACAGCGGCTGGACGCAGCCCGTGGACATCCTGGGCAAGACTGCTTCCGGCGCACAGGAAGCCAGCATCGAATTCGTAAGCCCGGAGTATTTCACGGTGTTGCGCATCCCCCTGCTGCGGGGGCGCGTGTGGGACCAGGACGAGGTCGCGCGCGGGGCCACGGAGGTGCTGGTGAACCAGGCGTTCGTGCGCCATTATCTCCAGGGCCAGGACCCCATCGGCCGTTCCCTCCGCGTTCCGCGCCTGGTCAGCAATCCTCCCAATATTCTGGGCGCAACGGGAAGCGACGGCTGGCTGCAGGTGATCGGCGTGGTCGGCGATTCGCTCGACGACGGCCTGGACAAGCCTGTCACGCCGGCGGTCTATGCCCCGGATACGCTATATACGTTCATGTGGACGCAGGTGCTGGTGCGCACCCAGGGCGCGCCCCTCGCGATGCTGCACAGCATTCAGAAACAGGTTGCCTCCATCGATCCGGATCAGCAGGTGGCGGGAGATGTAAGAGATCTGAAAGGCTGGATCGAGCGCGAGCCCGAATACGCGCGGGGACGCTTGGTGTCCATTCTTTTTGGCGCATTCTCCGTGCTGGCCGTCATCCTGGCGGCAGTGGGCCTTTACAGCGTGGTCTCCTACACGGTGGTGCAGCGCACCAGCGAGCTGGGGGTGCGCATGGCCCTGGGCGCGCAACGGCGCGACGTGCTGCGCATCGTCGCGCTTTCGGCGGGAACCAGCGTGGGCCTGGGAATCGCTGCCGGGCTCCTGCTCAGCTTCACCCTCGACCGGCTCATCTCGCGATGGGTGGAGAACGGAACCCACGATCCGGCGGTGATTCTCGCCGTATCCGCGCTGCTCGTCGCGGTCGCGGCGCTGGCGTGCCTGGTTCCCGCGCGCCGGGCGCTTGCCATCCAACCCATGACCGCGCTGCGCTGCGAGTAAGCGGCCGGTTTCACGATGCTGAGCGATTGCGCATTCGGTTTCGTTCTTTGTTCCGCGGAGCCGCGGTTGAAGGCGGCCTCGGCGACCAATTGCGCCCCACGCGCCTCCAATTCGGATGTCTCGATAGAGTAAAGGAACAGGGCCGGTAGGCGGGGGTGTCACCTTGCTGACTACGATTGCGCAGGATTTGCGGTATGGGTTGAGAATTCTCCGCCGTTCGCCTGGATTTGCGGCGTTGACGGTGCTGATCCTGGCGCTGGGCATCGGCGCCAACACCGCCGTGTTCAGCATTCTCGATGCCGTGCTGCTGCGGCCATTGCCATACAAAAATGCAGACCGGCTGGTGGCGGTGTGGCAGCGCATCCCTCCGGAAAAAATAGGCATGGCCTTCGACACCTATCGCCAGTTCGACGAATGGAATCGATCGAGCCGGAGTTTCGAGAAGCTGGCGGCGGCCACGTGGGCGCGCAACGCCGGAGCGGTGCTTTCCTGGAAGGGACAAAAGCGGGAGATCCTGGCTGTGCCGGTGAGCACCAACTTCTTTTCCATGCTGGGGGTTTCGGCGGCGCAGGGACGGACGTTCACGGCAGACGATCTGAAAGACCCGTGCACGGTTGTCCTGTCGCACCAGTTCTGGCAGGAACGCTTAGGCGGGGAGACAGGTTGGCTGGGAAGGAGCCTGACCCTCGATGGCACGAGTTGCGCCATTGCCGGCGTGATGCCCAAGGACTTCTCGTTCTATCCCAAGCAGACGGAGCTATGGACGCTGATCACGCCCGGCAGCAAGTTTGCGCAAAAGCCGTGGGAGATGCCCATCGGCGTTTTTGGTCTGCTTAAGCCGGGCGTGAGCCGCGCGGCGGCAGCGGCAGAGCTTGCCAGCATCGAAAAACGGATCATCAACGAGGATCCGGGCTGGGCTTCGCTGAAGCCCGAACCCGATGTCCTGGACCTCCAATGGGAATTCACCTGGCTCACGGGACGGAACCTGCGCCGCAGCCTGTTCATCCTCTTCGCTGTTGTGATCTTCGTGCTGCTGATCGCCTGCGTGAATGTGGCCAACCTGCTTCTCGGCCGCGCCGCAGAGCGGCAGAAGGAGCTGAGCCTGCGCGCCGCCATCGGGGCAGGGCGCTCGCGCCTGATTCGCCAGCTATTGACCGAAAGCGGCTTGCTCTCTCTGGCCGGAGCCGTACTGGGAGTGTTTTTCGCGATCGTCTGCGTACGCTATGTTGGCGCGAAGGAGGCAACACAGCTTCCGCCCGGCAATCCTGTCTCCGTCAATTGGGAGGTGCTCGTCTTCACAGTGCTGCTGGCCATCCTGACCGGGCTTCTCTTTGGCCTGGTTCCCGCGTGGAAGGCCTCGCGGATCGATCTGAATGAGTCGCTCAAACAGTCGAGCCCGGCGGCCTCGCGCGGGGCGATGAGCCAAAAGACCAGCCGGACACTGGTGGTGGCGGAGTTGGCTCTCTCGCTGGTTGTGCTTGTGGCTGCGGGTTTGCTGATCGAGAGCATGATTCGCCTGGCGGACGCCCCTCTCGGCTACATGCGCGACCACCTTTTGACGGCGGCGCTTCCGCTGCCGGCCTCGTCGTACCCGCGGGCGGACGATCAGACGAGGTTCCGGGAGCGCCTTGGCCTGAGGTTGAGCGCATTGCCGGGGGTCGAAGGCGTCGCCTTTGGCCCTTCGCTGAATACTTTGCCGGGCATGTCGGCCGTCACGGTTGAAGATGAGCGCGGTTCGTTGCGCACGGCCTCCGCGGCAATCCCCGAATCCGTTGGCGTGGATTACTACCGGGTGCTCGGCATTCCCCTGCTTCAAGGCAGGGCGTTCACCGATGCGGATGATGCCGGGTCCCTTCCGGTGGCGATGGTGAACGAGGCCTTCGCCCGAGAGTTCTTCCCGAAGGGGTCAGCGCTGGGGCGACGGATCAAAGCGGGCACGGCCGGCGCGAAAGAGCCCTGGCTCACCATTGTCGGCGTGGTGGGAAACGTCTCCCGCCCGACCTTGTTCATGGGATACTCGCAGGAATCTTCCATCTATCGGCCGTTGCGCCAGGATGCCACCGCTTCCGAGCTTGCAGTCTTTATTCGCGCGGCCGGCGATCCCCGCGCCCACAAAGCCGACATTGTGCACGCCGTTGCCGAGGTCGACAGCAATCTTCCTGAACCCGCCGTCCAAACGGTCGACGAGTCTCTTTCCTCTTTCATGGCCGAGCCCAAATTCCGTGCGGAGTTATTCGGGGTGTTCGCCGGGCTGGCTCTGCTGCTGGCCACCGTGGGAATTTACGGCGTGCTCTCGCAGCTCGTGACGCAACGAACCCACGAGATCGGGATTCGTGTGGCGCTGGGCGCGAGCCGTCAGGATGTTTTGCGGCTGGTTCTCGGCGAAGGGCTCAAACTCATCTTCGCGGGCATCGGGATCGGGGTAACCGGCGGTCTGCTGGTTACGCGGCTTCTGTCCAACATGCTTTACGGTGTGGGCGCGGCCGACCCTCTCACCTTTGGCAGTGTGTCGCTGCTGCTGGCAGCAGTGGCTCTCTTTGCATGCTATGTGCCCGCGCGGCGCGCCATGCGCATGAGCCCGCTGCTGGCCTTGCGCTGCGAATAATTGCAGGCATGTTGGGCGGGGTCCCCAAACGGGGGTTCATATCGGATTCTGACCAAAGGTCTAGAATCTGACGGAAGGAGAAGAGTCATCATGACAACACAGACAGGGGACAAAACAGAAAGGCGCACGATGAAGACACCCCCGATCGTCTCGCAGCAGGAGTGGGAGGCGGCGCGCCGGCAGCTCCTTGTCAAGGAGAAGGAATTGACCCACGCCCGCGACGCCCTGGCCGCGCTGCGCCGGCGGATGCCGTGGACCGCGGTCGAAAAAAGATACGAGTTCGAAGGACCGGAAGGCAAGGCGAGCCTGCTCGATTTGTTCGAGGGCCGCAGGCAATTGATCGTCTATCGCGCCTTCTTCGAGCCCGGTGTCTTCGGCTGGCCGGATCACGCCTGCCGGGGCTGCTCCCTCGGCGCCGACCAGGTCTCCCACTTGGCCCACCTGAATGCCCGCGACACCACGCTTGCCTGGGCTTCGCGTGCGCCGCAGGCCGACATCGCCCGCCTGAAAGAGCGGATGGGCTGGGAGATGCCCTGGTACACGATGACCGACAGCTTCGATGCGGATTTCGGCGTGGACCAGTGGCACGGCCACAACGCCTTCATCCGCGACGGCGGCCAGGTGTTCCGCACATACTTCATCAACAGCCGCGGCGACGAGGCGATGGGGTCGGTCTGGAGCTATCTCGATATGACGGCGCTCGGCCGCCAGGAGATCGGAGAGGATTCGCCGGAGGGTTACCCCCAGGATCCGCCCTACAAGTGGTGGAACTGGCACGACAACTACGCAGCCGAGGCCACACCTCACCCGCTGTGGCTCGATATTCTCACTGACCCGGCAGGAGCAGCCATCCGCAGGCGCGAGGCAGAGGCGAAAGGATGCAACTGCTCCTGAGCGCCGCATCGCCCCCAAAAAGAGAGGCGCACGCGCCGATCTCAGCGTGACGGCTGCTTGCGCGGCCCTGCATTGACCGGCGGCGCGGACGGAGGCGTGGGTAACTGGGAGCGCAGCAGCGCGAGCGCGGCCGGCGGCAGCGGCTTGTCGGCGACGGAGAGCAGCAGAGAGACCTGCCACATCTGGTTGTCCGAGAGCACGTCTTTGAAAGACGGCATGCCCGTAAGGCGGATGCCGTTGGCCACCTTCCAGTAAGTTTCGCCCACGGGATCGTCGCTGACGCCGACGACGTCGCCGTGCGCATGTTTTTCCCAGAGCGGAGGCGCGGCGGGGAACATGTGCGCGCCGAAGGACGAGGGCTGGGAGTGGAATCCGTGGCAGGCGGCGCACTGCTCGCGGTAAATTTCGGCGCCGGCGACTAGGTTCGATTCATCGGCGGCCATGGGCGCCGCGGCAGGAGCCTCGCGGGCAATGCGGGCATCGAGGGCGACGTGGGTGAGGCGGCGCTCCAGGGGAAGCGGTGCGTCGGCGACGGCCACCGGAGGATGGCCCCAATGGAACCAGCCGACAAAGGCCAAGGGGGCGAGGATGAAACCGATGATCAGACCGAGCGCAAACCGACCCATCTGCGAGAAGCCTCCCAAGATCGAATCCTGGTTGCAGGGTCATGGTAGCAGGCGGGAAGGCGCGGTTCCCGATGCGGCCTCGGTTTCCCGGGGAAAGAAGAGGACCGGCCGCGAAATTTGGCGCAATTTTCGCGCGGGGAGATGAAACGGCAGGAGCGCCGGCGACACCACTGAAGCAAACGCCGCGCCAGGTCATGGGAGAGCCCGCAACGGGTCATCGAACGAGGGTCGGCGTGGGCACGCACGAGAGAGGAGAAAGAAAGGAAGACGCCATGCCTCAAAAGACCAAGGTCGATCACTCGAATATGAAGCTGGGCCGCAAGGCCATCAAGACAGACAGCCGCACGCTGCAGTTGAGCCGCTACCTGACGCCGGCGCTCAAGCCCCCGCCGGCCCAAAGCGACTGGACAAAGGGCATCACGCGCTGGGGCATGATGCTGAATGGTCCCGAGGCGACGGAGCCGCGGTTCCCGAACGGGCTGGGCGATTGCACCATCGCCGGCGCGGCCCACGCCGTCCAGGTGTGGACGGCCAACAACGGCGCCATGGTGACGGTGCCCGACGCAACCATCCTGAGCTACTACGAGAAGTTTGACGGCTACGTGCTCGGCGAACCCAAAACCGACCATGGCGGCGTGGAGCTGGATGTGCTGAACGACTGGCAGAAGAAGGGCTTTGCGGGCAATCCGCTGCTGGCCTTTGTCGATCCCAAGCCGGCCAACCTCAAGGAGGTGCGGCAGGCGATTGCGCTCTTCGGCGGCGTGTACATCGGCTTGTCGATGCCGATCACGGCGCAAACGCAGAACGTGTGGGACGTGGCGCCCAAGGGCGGCGCGAAGGCCAGGCCGGGAAGCTGGGGCGGCCACTGCGTGTTCGTGCCCAAGTACGACCAGAAGACCTTCACCTGCATCACCTGGGGGCAGTTGAAGACCATGACGGTGGCCTTCTGGAAGAAGTATTGCGACGAGGCGCATGCGCTGCTGGCGCCGGCGTGGATCTCCGCCAAGGGTGCGCCCAGCGGATTCAACCTGGCCCAGCTGAAAGCCGACCTCGCGGCCATCGTTTGAGGGACGGGCGAGCGCCCATTGGCCGGGAGGCGCGTCCAAAGGGGAAGCGGCAGCACGCGCAGACGCAGAGACGGCAGGGGAGCCCTGGGATGGTTTAATACCAGAAGGAGACTCTGCACCTTTGAAGTCTGCGCGGGCGCGCGTACGTCCGCGGTCCCATGGAGGAATCCCGAGAACGATGTTTTCTTTTCGCCGTCCCCGGCACTTTGGAAATAACACTCACTGCGTGAATTCATGTGCAAGCGGCCGGACTCCGGTCACTGTTCCGGCCCAAGGCCGGGCAGGGCGGCGCACGGCGGCAAAAATTGCGCTGGCCCTGGCGCCGGCGCTGCTGGTTGCCGCAGCGGCAACGGGGCGCGCACAGGAGAGGAACAGCGCGCCCGCGGCGCAAACGGCAGGACAGAGCGATTCAGCACAGGCAGGCCAAGACCAGGCGGCTCAGGATCAGAATGCGCAGGCGCAGGAGACGCCGGCGCAACTCAGCGTGCAGGAGCGCATCCGGCAGCGGCGCGCGCAGCGGCGGGCGACGGCGATTCACGACGCCTACGACCACCTGTTCGAGTCCTACGCCGGGATGGGGTATCTGCGCTTTCAACCCGGCGCCAACAAGCAGCGAACCACGTTTTACGGATGGAATACGGGGCTGGCGCGCTACTGGAGCGAGCGGTTCGGCGTGGACGTGGATGCACGCGGCTACTACGGCATCGCCTATACGGGCCAGATCCCGGGCGTTACCAATGCGAGCAACACGCGCCCGAAGATCAGCGAGTACAACGTGCTGCTGGGGCCGACCTACCGGTTTTACCTGCAGCCGAAATTTTCCATCTCGGGCCGGGTGCTGGGAGGGTTCGGGCTGGGCAATTTCTCCGGCGACACGAACGGTGAGGGATCGACCACGTTTGGCCTCTGGCCGGATGGGATCACGTATGCCGGCGCCGGCAGCCTGGTGGGACAGTTCAATCTCAGCCCGGGACTGAGCATGCGGTTGACGGGCGAGGATTTTGTCACCGGCTTCGGCTCGACCACGCAGAACAGCTTCGGATTTACGGGCGGATTTGTGTACCGGTTCGGGAAGCAGTGAAGCAGCGAGGCAGCAAGTCGGCAAGTCACCGAGTTGGCAAGTGAGCGTCCGCTGCCCGGACGCTGGCGAGTTCGCGAGCGCGGAGCGGGTTGGCGCGCATAGCTCCACCAGAAAATTTCCCATGGCGTTGCGGCGCGGTCAGTGATACAAGGTTATAGTTTGAAGTCTGGATTAAAATGGCCGGAACCGCACGCCCTGCGGCTATGTCTGCCGCAAGCCGCGAGGCAAACAGCTCAAAGGAGCACTCCGGAGGGTTTCGAGCCGGCCGCGCATGCGGCCTGGAGGGCGCAACGATGATGAATGCAGCAATTTCGCGCCGGGGATTCTTGAAGTCGGGCGCGCTGGCCGCGGGCTGCGCGATGGCCGGTGCGGCGGCGCCGGCCGCGGCTGAGGCAGTACCGGAGACCGGCAGGCCGTCGCCGGTCAGGCTGGGACTGGCCAGCTACACCTTCCGCAACTTTACGCGGGCGCAGACCATTGGGGCCATGCAGCAGCTTGGCCTCAGCGACATCAACTGCAAGGATGCGAAGGATCACCTGCCGATGGACGAGGCGGGCGAAGCCACGGCGCTGGCGGACTACGCGGCCAACGGCATCCGCGTGCATGCGGTGGGCACGGTGAGCTTCACCAAGGACGAGGACGACGATATTCGCGCCAAGTTCGAGTACGCGAAGCGCGCCGGGGTGAAGGTGATTGTGGCGGGCGACCCGGCGCCAACGACCCTGCCGCGGCTGGAACGATTCGTGAAGGAGTACGACATCCGCATCGCCATTCACAACCACGGGCCGGAAGACAAGATCTGGCCTTCGCCCTACGACGTGCTGAAGGCGGTGGCGAACATGGACCCGCGGCTGGGATGCTGCATCGACATCGGGCACGCGTGCCGCGCGGGAACGAATGTGCCGCAGGCAATCCGCGATGCGGGGCCACGGCTCTTCAATATGCACGCCAAGGACCTGGCCGACCTCTCCAACAAGGATAGCCAGGTGGCGGTAGGCCGAGGGCTCATGCCCATGCGCGCCATCTTCGAGTCGCTGATCGCCATCAACTACCCGGGATTCGTCGATCTCGAGTACGAGATTCACGGCGACGATCCCATGCCCGGCGTGATCGAGAGCTTCGGGTTCATGCGCGGCGTGCTGCGCGGGATGGGTTATCTGTATGCGGGCAGCCAGCAGGTGAGTGAGTCGGCAGGTTAGCGGGAGTCGTGGCGGAGTTGCGAATGCGTTTTCCCACCCATTCGGCATCCGCCGTGGCGGGCGCCGAATGGATGGGACACGGATCTCACTTGCTGACTTGCTGACTCGCTGATTTGCTCACTTCTTCGGTTTCTGGAACTCCCAGTAGAAGCCCACAGAGGCCAGGGCGCCGCCGCCGGCCATCAGCCCGATGCCGCCGTTGTGCAGCCCGCCGCAGACTTCGCCGGTGTCCTTCTTGCAGTGCTGTTCGGCAAGGGTGAAGCTGGCCGCCCCGCCGCCAAGCGCCACCATGCCGAGAATCGCCATGGTCTTGCCCAGAGTGTGGTGCGGGCCCTGCACATGCGCGGGCGCGGTGAACGACTGCGCGGGAGCGCTCTGCTGCCCGTCGGCGAACAACGCATTCGAATCGCTGAAGGGATTGAGCGAGGAAGCCTGCTCGTTGACGGGGAGCGGAGCGGAGATTTGCGGCGCGGGCTGCGCCTGCGCCGAAGCCGCGGGTTCTGCGGGCGCGGCCGTTGCACGGTCGATCTGGGTTTGGGCCACGGCCGGGAGGGCCAGGGCCAACAGAGCCAGGGCAACCGCCGAGGGTACGAGAGCGATGCCGCAGCGGGTTAGACGGCGTGTGCGGGGCGAAGAGCTAGCGGGAAGCGATTTCATGGGATGGACTCCTCAAGTGAATTAGGAAAAAGCTGAGAGCGCAGATCCCCCCCGGGATCGGCTTGCACCGCGCTCTCAAAAGGGCTTTGTTGTGTATTGCGCAATCGGCGGGAAAAGCGGCTCAAAGATTCTTGGAAATTTTTGCTGGAGGGGGCGGGAAGCGAGTCGGCAAGTCGGCGCGGCAGCAGATTAGCGGAGCTGGGGGGCGAAAGGGAATGGTCTACCCGGCGGCCGGAGGACGCCGCCTATCGCGGGATCATGCCGATGCTTTGGAGCCAGGTTTCGACAAGAGAGGGCCAGTTGGTGATGGGCATATCGGTGCGGCGCAGTCCGAAGGCGTGATTGCCCTGGGCGTAGATGTGCAGCTCCGCCGGGACGCCGGCCTGCTTGAGGGCGAGGAAGTAGGCGAGCGAGTCGTAGGGGCTGTCGATGCGGTCGTCTTCAGCCTGGAGGAGAAAGGTGGGCGGGGTTTGCGCGGTGACGTGGAGGGTGGGATTGAAGGCGGCGTCGGCATCGGCGATGTCCTGAGGGCCGGGCGCGGGAAGAGCGAATTTCTTGGTACCGAAAGAAGCGTCATACTCCGCGGCGGCCAGCGAGAGATGGCCGGGATAAAGGGCGATGGCGAAATCGGGACGGCAGCTTTCCTGGTCGGCGGCGTCGACGGGCGTGTAGATGCGGTGGGCGTACTCGTTGCTGGTGGCAGCCACCAGATCGCCGCCGGCGGAAAAACCGAGCACGCCGATCTTGTGCGGATCGATGTGCCATTCGGCGGCGTGGAAGCGGACCAGGCCGAGTGTGCGCTGCGCATCTTCGAGAGCCATGGGCGACTCGGGGTATGGCCCGGATTTAGGATAGACACCCACGTCCGTAACGCGGTACTTGAGCAGAATGCAGGTGATGCCGCGCGTGACCAGCCAGTCGCAGACTTCCGAGCCCTCGAGATCGATGGCGAGAATCTGAAAGCCTCCGCCGGGGAAGACCACGACGGCCGGGCTTGAGTTGATATCCGCTCCCGTGCTGGCGGCCGCGCCGGAGTTAATCGACGTGGGCGCGTAGACGGTGATGGTGGGAACGGTAACGTTGCTGATGGCGGTAACGGTTTTGCCGGCGACGCGAAACGCGGGATCGACGGTGGTGCGCTCCGGGCCGCGCACAGGCTGCGGATCGGGCGCTGCGCCGGGCCAGATGGGCACCTGCGTGTGGCCTGCCGAGGGCTGCCACGCGGGCTGCTGCGCCGCGAGGGCGATGGCGAAATAGAAAAATCCGAGAAGAAATAGAGAGTGCTTCATGGGAGTCCGGCGTTGATGCGAGTGTACGATGCGCGCGTACGAGGGCAAGTGTGTGTGCAGTCCCACGCTGAACGCAAGGGTCGCGACCCGGAGTACGCCGGGGAGTGAAAGACCGGCGCGCGCGGCGGAGTGCCTGGCGCGCTCGTTGGAGCCGAGTGAATTGAAGCGGGCCTTTCGGTCCACTGTGGACCTCTTGCTCGAGGAGGTGCGGCACGCCGACGCCGCGCTGGCGGGGAAGTTGGAGGAGACTCTGCGGCGCAGATGCGGCCTCGGTCGGGTCTCTTTGAGCAGATGCGGCCTCCCGTGGCGGATCCGGGATCGGATGCACGAACCCCGTTAGGCCCTCTCGGTTCCACCTCAAGCTCGGGCGAGGAAAGCGCAAACCTATGCGGTTCGAGTCTTATTGCAGTATCGGTATCCCCGCAATCCGCTGCTGCCACTCGGCGGGGCCGGTGACGTGGACGCTTGTGCCCTTCGAATTGACGGCGACGGTGACCGGCATCTCGTGCACGTCGAATTCATAAATCGCTTCCATGCCCAGGTCTTCGAAGGCCAGCAGGCGCGAGCCGCGGATGGCCTTGGCCACGAGATACGCCGCGCCGCCGATGGCGATGAGATAGACGGCGCCGAACTCGCGAATGTCTTCCACGGTTGCCGGGCCGCGCTCGGCTTTGCCGATCATGCCTAAGAGGCCGGTCTCCGCGAGCATCTGGCGGGTGAACTTGTCCATGCGCGTGGCCGTGGTGGGTCCTGCGGGTCCGACCACTTCATTGCGCACGGGATCGACAGGGCCGACGTAGTAGATGAAGCGGTTCTTGAAGTCGACGGGGAGCTTTTCCCCGCGGTTGAGCATCTC
>JASHTS010000067.1 GCA_030040425.1 Acidobacteriaceae bacterium
TGGATCAGCTGGTCGCCGATGCCGCTCATCACCTGCGTGTGGTAACCGTCGCCCAGCTCCGGCACCAGGATTCCGATGGTCAACGTCCGCCGGTTACGCAGCGATCGCGCCAGCAGGTTCGGCTGGTAGTTCATCGCCTTGGCGGCAGCCTTGATCCGGTCGCGCGTCGTCTGCGGAATCGACCTTCCCGGCACGTCATTCAGAACCACGGAAACCGTCGCCGGATTCAAGCCCAAATGCTCGGCAAGTTGTTTCAGGCTGGCAGTCTGCCGAACCCTCGGTCGAGGGGAATCTTTGCCTTTCGAGTCGTTCGCGGAATCGTTCATCTGCTCCTCAGACCCTCAAGTGAATCGATTTTACTATCGATCTTATAACCCACGCGCTGAGCCGCCTTCCACTTCCTCGACAATTTGCGCTTCGAATTCCCGGCCCCCAACTGGCTTTTGCCAACCGCGACGGCCCTTATGCGCTCGAGCTTACCAATCAGGGAGACGACCGCGCTATCGGTTGTCAGTTTGAAAGCCGGCAGGTTCTTCTGTGCATGCCGCGCGGCTCCGTCATGACCCTGCAGTGGAGTTAAGGATCTCCTTCGTGGCAGACTTCGATTGTTGACCTCTGGCGCGCCCCGGTTCGCATCGCAAGAGACAAAATCTCCTGCTCCAGCCAGATCGTTTCTATGGAATCTATGGCTGCGAAGGCGCACGCGAAAAAGGGGGCTAAGGAAATTCAGCGACTTTGGGCGTTACGCGCGGACGGATGCTGGTCGGTCCTCCCCGGTCATCGATTACATTGGAGATCTCGCCGTTGTCTCCCAGTGCAACCGTAATCATGTGATGGAACCGGACATGCGGACGGCGCGGAACCTCGATGGCGCGGCTCAACGTGATCCCGGGCCGGCGAAAGACACTATAAATGCCGAGGCCCCACGCCTCATGGTCCGTCACCCCATCGGCCACCTTATAAGACGCCCAGCCATCGACGCCTCGGGCGCTGCTATAACTCGCCTGGTCCGGCGGATCGTAGGGAATCTCCGACTGGTAAAAATATGTGCGTCCCTGATTGCCGTTCCACAGAACCTGAAACTCCTGGTGATGCTCGACGAACAGCCCGTATGCGGTCACATGATCACCATTCACCACCAACCCATTGGTACTGGTGTTGATGTTCCACCCCACGCCGGCGCCGTGGTCGGCACGCCAGATCCAGGTATGGTCAATGATCGTGTCCGAGCTGTTGACGCGCAGGTTCACCTCCGTGCGCCCGACTCCGGCCCCACCCACGCGGAAGAAAACGTCGTGCAGACAAATCGGATGGGAAGCGTGACGAACCTTGCTGCCCTCTTCACCCACTTCGAGCAGCACCGGCGACTCGACCGGTCCCGCATCAAACAGCAGGCCTGCAATCTCGATCCCGTCCTTGTCGGCCGTCAGCATGGCTGCTGTGCCGCGCATTGGCTTGAGCGTGGCAAATCCCAGCCCAATTACTACCGTGTTCGGTCGCGTAACTCGGATTGGACTGTCCAGTTCGTAGATGCCGGGAGTGAAAAGCAGGTCCTTCCCTCTCGCCAATTGGGCATTCAGGCTCGCAGCCGTGTCTTTGTCGGGTCGAGCAATATAAAAGTTCTCCAAAGGGATCGCTTTTCCCGGAGTTGATCCGCCGCGCCACGTGATGCCCTGGCTCGCGGTCCTCAATGCCGGCATGACCACGTTCCAATTGCCTTTGGTGTCCACGGCAAGAAACGGCTTCTCCCGAACGACAGGGGTGCGCTCGATTTTCGTGTAGGGAGGCGTTGGCCATTCGCCGCCCGGCGCGTTGGGCACTCCGACAAACACCATGTTCCAGTTCGAGCCGGTCCAACTCGCCCACTCGCTGTTCCTCGAAATCCATTGCTGCTGCGTTCCCGAGTCTACGTTTCCATCCACCAGGGTGTCAGACATCCACCCCCCGCTGGCCCAGCCGCGGTTCTGGTGCAGCACCAGGTTGCCGAGCACGTGCATGCGCCGCAAAGGCGCTGCCTGCGAGACCGCCCACTGCATGGCGCCGCCCCTGGGCACAACGGAGAACCCCTCCGCCGCCCGCCAGAAAGTGCAGGTCGCATTGTTGTTCGGGAGGCTGGCATCGGCATGCACATCGCCTTCGATGCGCACGTCATCGGGTGAAGCGCCCAATCCCAGCACCTGCGTATAAAATCCCACCGGCACGTCCAGGTGATAGGTGCCGGGAAGAAACAGAAGGGCATAACGCGCGGAGCCGAACTCGGCCTTTCGTTCGACGGCATAAACCCGATCAATTTGTGCCTGAATCTCCGCGGCCGCCATCGACGGATTGAAGATCAATACATTCTGTCCGAGGTCCGGCATCGCCCTCTGCGCGCGTGCCTGAAGTCCGCAGCACACAGAGAGTCCGGCCAGAATCGCAGCCGCGCAGAGCACGATCGCCGTTGCGCGACTTTTGCGCCGTCTTTCTCTCCGGTTCATGGTTGTGACTCCTCGATGCGCGCCTGTCAGCTCACCATGTGCAGATCGATCCCTTCCTTTCCCCCTGCACTGCGCGCGTACCTCTTGTCCGTCCCGTTATTCCAATGTTCAAACACACCCAGACTGCGGCAGCGGACGCCGTCGCGTTGCGGATTGTAGAACGTCTTCGAGGGTGGATCATTCGCTAGAGCGGCTTCGCGCAGATAATTGTCGGCATTCACAATATCCACGAGATGGGGCCATTCCGAGGTCAGAAAATCGAAGCCCACCGAATCGATCGCTACGGGATCCTGTGACATGAAGATGCTGCTCGGCCAGGCATCGTTGAAAGGGGGCATCTTCCATTTGAGTTTGGGCGGGTCGTCCGCATCGTCGCTTCCGTAGAGCCCGTCGATGACAAAGAGCATGGTCTTCTCGCCAAGATCCTTATGCCCCAGGAAATCTACGAACGCGGAGTAACTCGGCGAGCCGTCGCGGTGGTGAGGGAAGCCGTCGTGCGCGTTCTTGTGCCAGTCGGTATGGATGCTCGTCGCGCCGAACAGGTTCTTGGCACAGAGCGTCACGCCTGAACTCACATGTCCTTTGAGCAACGCCGCATCGATGAGGTAAGCGGCGTCCACCACCGTGGTATCGAGCCCCGTAGCGTTGCGCGTGGGGATCGAGAAGGGGATGCCGTCCGCTTTGAACTCAGCCTTTATTCGTCCGTCTCCACCGATATGGTCCACGAAAACGACGCCGGGAAATTGACCGTGAATCTTGTCATAAAGATTGCTCGGGATAAAGCGGCTGGAATCGAAGACAGTGATCGACGATGGCGGCACTCGAGCCGGGCCGGTCAACTGCCTGACGAGCGAAAGAAGCAAGTGGGGCGAGGAGTTCAGGCGGTCGATGGTGCCGTGATCCACGGTGTTGTTCAGATTCGCCTTGATGGCGACCTTCTCACCGCTTTTGTATCCCACGTTGCCGCGGCCATGCGTGCGGTTGAAGTAACGAAAGACGGCGCTCCATGCATGGGCGTCGCTTTTCTGATTCGTGAGACCGCAGAGGGAGCGGGAGATCATGCGGTCGATTGCCGGCTGATTGTTGTTTGCATCCAGCCACCAGGAACCTGTGCCATCCCAGGAAACCGCCGTCGGATCGTGTGCCCAGGTGACCCGGCCGGGAATCACGCCGCGTGGAACACCCACCGGAGACGTGGGCGCAAATAAGGAGGAAGGCAGGCTGCTCGCTGCTGCGAGAGAAAGGGCAAACTGCCGGCGCGTCATTTCCATTTCGAGTGCTCCTCTTAAGTTGTCCGTGCAAATTTCCGCTCTTTGTGCAAGCTCGCAGATTGCCTGATTGCGGCGGAGTCGATCGTGCCTGCAGATGCGGTCTCAACTTGCCTTCTTGAAATCGAAGTGGCCCGGATTCATTCGTCGGCTGTCTTCGTACGGCGCAAACACGGAATGGATGAGAGAAGCGTGCGGGTCAAAAATAGTGCGCTTCCGATTCACAATCTCCTCCCGGGTCCCGGCACTCAGGGAGCCCGAACTTTCGCGCGGACGGTTTCCTGGTTATTAAGACAACCGTTTGTTAACAGGACAATTTACACTCCCTTCCCTGGACTGTCCAAGATGAAAACAGAGCAGGAGTGGAATGTCAAGCCGCTTGCCGAATCGAGATCAAATGAGGCCCGCAGCTGTCGTTGCATACTCAGCGCGCGGCCATGGGCGGCGGCCGGAAGCCGAACGCGGCATCTACGATCGCGGCCGCGCCCAGTGCCACTTCGTCTTCAAATGGCCGCGCTGCGATCTGCACGCCGATCGGCAAGCCCTCCGGCGAGCACGCGACCGGAACCACAACTGCCGGCGCAGCCAGCGCATTGAACCATTGCGTGGGCCGAACGGCATCCAGGTATTCCACGCGCTTACCGTCAATCACCCAAGTGCGCTCGTTGTGCCGGAATGCAGGGATACTGGCGACAGGACAGAGCAAAACCGGGAAGTCTCCCATCTCTTCGAGCGTTTTGCCGCGCAGAATGTCCAGCTCCGCCCAGGCGTTCAGCAGATCTGCCGCGGTTAGCGCCGGGAGCGCGCGCGCAATGCTCAAAAACTCTTTGAAGATGGGGCTCAGCCGATCTTCCTTCCCGGCGATCAGCGGAGCGTAGAACATGGCTCCGCACTGCACGAAAAATTTCCACCAGAGTTTCCGCAACTGCTCAAGCGTGCTTGGACGGAAGGGCTCCACGCGAAATCCGGCATCCCGCAGTGCCTGCGCCGCGGAGTGCACGGCGGCGCGCGTCTCCCGGGTTACCGGCGCCAGGCCGTCATCCTCGAAAACGCCGATCGCATTCTTGCGCAGGTCGTCGAGGCTCAGCTCGCGCGATGCGAGCGGAGGGCTCACGGGATCGAAACGATCCTGCCCGCTGAGCACGCGGAAGAGCAAAGAGAGGTCGCCGATGGAGCGCGCCATCGGTCCAATGACTCCGAGAATCGAGAACGGCCCCACGCACGGCGGCAGGTGGCCGCGCCCGGGAATGCGGCCCGGCGTGGGCTTGAGCGCGCAGATGCCGGTAAAATGCGCGGGCACGCGCACCGAGCCTCCGCTGTCGCTCCCCAGCCCCGCGGCCGAAAGGCCTGCCGCTATGGCTGCGGACTCGCCGCCGCTTGACCCTCCCGGTGAGCGCTCCAGATCCCAGGGGTTGCGCGTTTGCCCGTGCAACAGGTTTGCTGTTTCATACGCCATCAGCAGCTCAGGGCAGTTTGTGGTGCCGAGAATCAACGCACCTGCCGCACGGAAGCGCGCTACCACCTCGGCGTCGCGCGTGGGAATCTCGCCTTGGTGCAAAAAGCTGCCAATCTCGCAGCGGTAGCCGGCGGTGGCAATCGACGATTTCACCGTCACGGGCAGGCCGTGCAGCGCACCGCGCGGCTGCGGCGCTGCGTCGAGCGCGCGAGCCTGTGCGCGCACGCGATCCGGATCGAAATCGACAATCGCATTGAACTTCGGGTTCAAGCGCTCGATCTGCCCGATGTGCGCTTCGGCCAGCTCCATCACAGAAACTTTCCGGTTGCGCACCAGTTCCAGTTGCCGCGAAGCCGAAGCAAAGACAAGGTCGCTCATCGCCGGGTTTCCGCAGCACCCACGGCAGGCAGATCGTCGAGCGGCGTCGAGGGCGAATAGCGAAAATCGAAGCGGTAGGAACGCACGGGATCGCCGGAATCGAAACGATCGTTCCAATTCAATTGATAGTCGAGCGAGTGAGCGTCGTCGGGGTACTTCTCCGGCGCCGCATACGGATACTTGCTCATTCCGTGAAAGGGCATCTGCGCCACAGTAAACGGCGACGCGTCCCACCAATCCATGTCCTTCACGTAGCCATTGGCGTAAAAGAAGTAGTCGCGTTTCCAGCCGGCCGGAAGCGCGGGCAGCTTGGCGATGTCGAACTCCGCCGCGATCTCCTCGCCGCTGCCGAAGATCGCAAAACGATTATCGATATTCTTGAGCAGCGGAGTGACGTCGCCCATGTGCGTGTAGCTGCCGCGCTCATGCTGATACGAGCCTGTCAAGCTGACGAGATTGTAGTCGTAGGTAAGATCGCCGGGACTGGGCAGATCAACTTCTTTGGGGTAGCCGCGGAAGCGCAGGGTGGCCGAAGAAAGCGGCGCTTCGGTGGTGCGGAACCGGGCGCTCGTGCTCTGGTCGATCAGCACCTGATCCCAGAAGATTTGCAGATTCGTCATCAGCCGGATGCGTCGCGTTCCGGGCGGCAGCTTGCCGGTCAGGTCAATCACAATGGTCCGCTCAAGGCCTGCGGGAAATCCCGCATCCCCTGGAATCCGCAGCCAGGATCCATCGGGACGCTGCGCCTCAACGTACGGCGGGATCTCTTGCAAGCCCGCCTGCCACGCTGCGTAGAGCGAAGTCGCGCTGAAGTAGTTCACATACCCGGTCATCAGCAGGCGCAAGGGCGCGCCCTGCTTGATCTGGCCCAGGTCCAGCGTGAGGGCGTGGAGGTTGGCAAATCCATCGTAAGGCAGCGGCGTGAATCCGCTTGCGTATTGACGATCACGCCGGCTCAGAAGAGCGAGCACGTCCCGCCCTTCGCCATCCCATGCACCCGCCGGCAGGCGCACGCCGGAACTGGCTACGACCCGGCCCGAAGCAAAGGGCGGGTTGTCAAGAAAGCGCTCGTCGGGATTCACGTCCACGTCCGCAGGATGGTCCACGGCGATCAGGCGCAACTGGTCGATGTAATTGACCTCTTCCATCGGCTCCATGAAGCGCACGCTCGCCTTCCCATTCACCGATGCGACATCGTCCCCGTCCACTTTCACCCACTCGCCGGGATTGGGAATATTGCGCCGCGCGGGCGTGAACCAGTGGCCCACGACCGCCGCGCCGATCACATCCGTGACAAATTTGTATCGGTGCCCATCCCAGACGAAGAGCACCGGGCACGAGCTGCCCCGGCGGTCCGCTTCTTTCATGGCGATTACCTGCTGCTGGGGCAGATCGATCTCGTCCTGCAAAACGCCCGTGGGCCACAGAATGCGCAGCAGGTCGATACGCGGCGCCTGGCCCAGCCCGACGAGGATCTGCGGAGCTGCCTGGGTCTGATAGCCGGAAGAACCGGGCAGTTCCCATTTTTGCCAAAGGCCGCTGGCAAAAACCTCCACCTTTACGCCGATCGCGGTCTTGTTGTCGGCCAATCCCGTCAGATCGAGCCGTACAAAGTGATTCTTATTTGCGCCTATGTTGCGCAGCAGAATCGGCGGAGCGTTCAATTGGGTCACGATCAGATCAGCGGCGCCGTCGCCGTCCACGTCCGCGGCAATCAGGCCGCGCGGCGCCTGCAGGCGAACGGCATCGAGCCCCAGCGCGCGGCTCACATCCTCGAAGCTCCCGTTGCCGCGATTGCGAAAGACGCGCACCTGAGGCCCGTCGCCGGTATCCACAATCGCCGCCAGGTCGATCCATCCATCATTGTCAATGTCGATGGGCGTAATACCCCAGCCGCGCAAAGCGCCCTGGAGCGGCAACTCGACGCGCTCAAAGAGCCGGCTTACGTGGTCCGGTCCCTGGACATTGCGCCAGAGCGTCACCCCGGGCGCGCCCGCGTGCGTCAGGGCAATGTCCATCCATCCGTCCTTGTTGTAATCGAGCACGGCGATGCCGGTGGTGGGCGGGAGACCCGTGTCCCGGTAAAGAGGCACGGATGGAAATTTTCCCTCGCGCGGATTCACGTAGATCGTGGGGGCGGCGCCATCGCCGGTTACCGCCAGGTCAACGGCGCGGTCGTTGTTGTAATCGGTGAGAATCGCTGCTGCCGTCTTCCCGCTCCCGCCCAGCCCGGTCTCCTCCGTCTGTTCTGTGAAGGTTCCGTCGCCGTTATTGCGCCAAAGTACATTCGCTGCGCCGCCGGGTTTCAGAGCCGAGCCGGTGAGCAGCAGATCGAGATCCCCGTCGTGGTCATAATCGACGAACGTAATCCCGGTGGGATTATTGCGCGGCACGATGCCGGACTTCGCCGTAACGTCGCTGAACAGCCCATGCCCGAGATTGCGGAAGAGAAGCACTTTGTCTTCGAGAGCCACGGCGAGATCGTTCAAGCCGTCTCCATCGAAGTCGCCCACCGCGCAGGCAACCCCGTGGCCGCTGGCCTTGAGCCCGGCACCCTCCGCGTCCCATTCCACAAAGCGGCCGTCGCCGGAATTGTGCAGTATCCGAATGGCCTGCGCGCCGGTCTGCATCAGGACCAGATCCATTCGGCCCGAGCCCGTCGCATCCATCATGCAGGCGCCGCCCGTCGTTGTGTAACTTGCGCCTGCCGATGACGCCACCAGCGGCTGCGCTGCAAGATGAACCGGAATCATTGCCGGCGGCGGGACTTCCGGCTCCCTCACCGTGCGCGCCACCGAGTAATGGCCCTGGTCGCCGTAGCTCAGCCCGATCGCCGACGAAATCTTGGTGCTCGTCAGATGCTGAAAGCGCCGGAAGTGCTCCCGAGCCTCGTCGATGTGGCCGGTGCGTTGAAGCGCCCGCGCCAATACGAACTCCGATGAGGCATGCAGCGGATCGATGGCCAGCGCCTTCTCGAGTATTTCGATCGCCTTGTCGTACTGCTTCATCTCCTGATAGGTCATGCCTACGAAGTAAAGAGAATCGGCATCCATCGGATCGAGCTTGGCGGCCTGTTGAAAGCTGGCCAGAGCGGCATCGAGTTCGTTGTCCTCGCGCTGTGCCAGACCCAGGTTGTACCACGCCTGCGCATTTTGAGGGTCAATCGCAATCGACTTGCGGAGCCACGCCTTGGCGTCATCCAGCTTTTGGAGCGTCAGCAAGGCAATGCCCTCGTTTGTGGCCGCCTGGGCAAGATGGGGATCTTTTTTGAATGCCTCGGCAAACGCATCCGCGGCCCGCTGGGTGAATTGCTGCCCCATCAGCGCCACTCCGCGATTATTCAATTCAATGGCTGCGGGATCGCCACGCTCCTGCGCTCCGGCGCAAGCGGCAATCGCCGCCAGCAGCAACAAGGCACCCACTCCGGTTCTTCCCATGATCAAAGCGCCAAGGGCGCAATCCTTCCATGCATGCAGAACCCCTCCAGTTTACGCGAGAGGGGTCGATTGGCCCCTTGACCGCCGGTGGAGCCGCCTGATCAGCGCGGTTTGCTGGAGCTTCATTCAGCTTTTGATCTCTTCAAAAAAATTACCCATGTTATCGCGGATAGCGCGACATCAGTAACTAGCATTCCCTACACGTTAGAGAGTTACCAAACCTTCGTGTCCCCATCGGTCACATTCCGTGCTAGAGTTTTGAAATCCCGCCGATCCCTTGTGTTTCTTCCGCAACGGGCGGAAGCCGTAGCCATTTGAAACGGCCCTTGGAAGAAGAACGCCATCCTTGAATAAGGATTGCGCGGAAGCAGCAGCAAACGGCAGATATCGCAAGGTTCCCATGAGCGTTGTGGCAATTCCGGAACTGGTGGCGATCAACATCGCAGGCCAATGTCATCGCGGCAAGCTTCGCGAAGAAAATCGAAACTTAATCCGTCACACCAGCACGCGCCTCGGCGATCTGCTGGTTGTTGCGGACGGGCTTGGCGACAACGGCCGCGGCGCTCAGGCGTCGCGAATGGCGGTGGACACCATTTCGTCGAGCGTCGAGGGCATGCCCGCGTTTTTCCCACCCGAGATTGCAGTGGAGGAAGCTGTATGCCACGCGAACGCGGCCATCGTGGCAGCGGCTGCAAAGCCCAACCGCCCCGATCTTCGCATGGGTGCAAGAGTCGTTGTCGCGCTGCTGCATGTGGACACGAACCATCCGAACGCGCCCGTGCAGGCGTTCCTCGGCCATGTGGGCGACAGCCGCGCGTACCTGGTCCACAATCACAAGCTCACACGGCTCACCTGCGACCACTCCTCGGACAAGGATCAGCTCGACAGCAACCGGATCAGGCCGCACGATCGTTCGGAAGAATCGTTGCTGACGCGTTTCCTGGGACAGGAGCTGAATGTTCGGGTGGAAATGCGCGAAGTGCTGCTCGAGCCCGGCGACACGCTACTGCTTTGCACCCGCGGTCTCTGGAGTTGCGTTTCCGAGCAGGAGATCGAGCACATATTGGCCGGCGGGACTCGCAGCGTCGAGGAGACGTCCCGGGCGCTGCTGAATCGAGCCCTCGAAGCAGGCGGCTGCGACAATATGGCCATCGAGATTGCACGCATGCCCCAAAACGAGTCGACGGCTGCACCTGCCTGCGCGGCCGAAGCTCAAACGGAGGCGCCGCCGCAGGCCGAGAGCGTGCGCGCGTTCGCAGCCCCACCGGATATACTTCAGTCCGACTGGCAGATTGCATCGTCGATTACGGAGAGCGCCAGCGCGCACGAGGCAGGGCTCTCCAAACGAAAGGGTGTGATCGGACTTTTCAGGGGCCTGGGAAAACGCACCTCCGACAAAGACGCCATGGTCGAGAAACCAGCAACTGAAGAGCCCGCGGTTCCCTCGGACTCGGGTGCTCAACTGACGATCTCCTGGGCGACACCCGCGCCCATCGTTTACGGCACGGGGTTGAGCGCCGTCCAGCTCAACGCCAGTGCCTCGGTCCCGGGAAAATTTGTCTACACTCCCGGCCCCGGCTATCTCTTGCCGGCGGGAATGCACACGCTCTGGGTGACCTTCCATGGGGCGGGCTCTCCGGAAGACAATCCCGTGCTGGCCTCGGTCCCCATTACCGTCACCCAATCTACGCCCTCCATTCAGTGGCCCGCGCCTTCTCAGTTGCCGCCCGGAGTCCCGCTCGGCGCCTCTCAGCTTAATGCCTCGGCCTCCGTTTCAGGCACATTTGAGTACTCTCCTGCGGCAGGCGAGGTGCTTCCTGACGGAACACATCCTCTTTCGGTCACCTTCACCCCCAAGGACAGGGTCAACTACGCAACGGCGCAGGCGACCGTCCTGGTAACCGTCGCCAAGTCTGTTCCGGAGATCGACTGGACGTCGCCCGGACCAATCCCTTACGGCATCCCCCTCAGCGCGGATCAGCTCAACGCCTCGGCCGCGGTTCCGGGAACGTTCGAGTACTCCCCTGCCGCGGGAGAAATGCTTCCGGCCGGATCGCATCCCCTTTCGGTGACGTTCACCCCCAGTGACGGAATAAGCTATGCACCGGCAGAGGCAACCGTGCAGCTGACCGTGACGCGCGGAATACCGGCCATCACCTGGCCGGCCCCGGCGCCAATCACCTATGGAACCGCGCTGAACGGCGCCCAGCTGAATGCAGCCAGTTCCGTGCCGGGAACCCTTGTCTACAATCCCGGCCCGGGAGCCGTGCTTGCGGCCGGCGAACACACGCCCTCTCTGGTCTTCACGCCGTCGAATCTCTCTGATTACACGCCTGTACAGGTCGTCGTACCCCTCAGCGTCGCCAGGGCGACTCCAGCCATCAGCTGGCCCGCGCCTCAGGCGATCAATAGCGCCACCCCGCTCGGCACGGCTCAGCTCAACGCCCGTGCCTCTGTCCCCGGGACGTTTGCTTACAGCCTGGCGGCGGGAGAAACGCTTCAGCCTGGAGTCCACACCCTTTCCGTAACCTTCACGCCTGCCGACAGCCTGAATTACACGCCGGCTCAGGCCAGCGTATCGCTCGCGGTAACCGCGATCGTGCCCGCGGTGATCACGTGGGAAACGCCCCGCTCCATTTCTTATGGAACCGCGCTCGGCGAACAGCAGTTAAGCGCCAGCTCCTCTGCGCCCGGATCATTTCTTTACGCTCCCTCGGCAGGCGACGTGCTGCCGCCCGGCGAGCATAGGCTTTCGGTCATCTTCACCCCGGAGGATCAAGAGAGGTACGCCAAGGCGCACGCAACCGTGGTAATCATCGTAGAGGGGCTGCCGAATGTTGCCTCACAGACGCCCGTTCCTTCAGCAGGCGTCAAGGCGCAATCAGCCGCCGCCAACACCGCGGAACCTGGGATTGCGAGAAAGGACGACGAACTCTCCCAAAGACTTCAACGCGAAACGCGCACCTATAAAGGCGCCATCTACGAGAAGGGAGACGACGGCCAATGGCATCTGCAGCGAAGATAACCGAGATCCTGCCCGAAACACTCCCTGAAGATTTCGGCGGATGGGACGAGGAGAAATACCCGTCGGCGCAAGCGGTCCGCGTTGGAGCTGCGTACGTTCCCGGCATTGCAGTACTCCCCAAACCGGCCACGCCGCCCGCATGGTCGCCCGCTGCTTTGACTGCGCCGGGGAACCTGCTGCGCAGTGCCGTGGTGCCCGCCTTCCGCTCCTCCATCCCCACTGTGGCGGAGTCAAGATCGGCCAGGAAAAAGTGGCCCATCTTTGCCGGCACCGGCGCCGCGCTGGTGGTGGTTCTGGCTGCGGTCCTGATCCCGATTTTGAATTCGACAAAAGCGCTGCAGGCGAATCCGGCCGCGACACCGGCGCCGACGGTCACCTCGGTTGCGCAGCCGGAAAACCCGGCTCCCCAACTTTCCATTGCATCGGCCGCAGTGCCGGCGCCTGCGCAGTCGGCGTCTGCGGCCCAGCAGGCGCAGGCTACCTCGGACCCGGCGTCAGCGCTGCGCCCGAACAGCGCCGGCCCTTCGCGGGCTCAGGCGCAGATGATGAATACTCAGCTGAGCGCTCCATCGCGGATTCACATGACAGCAGTTCCTGCGGTGCAGGCTCCTCCAGCGGGCGGGATTCCCGTGGCCGAAATGGATGCATCGGGCAACGGCAACGCATTCGGCAGTATCTTCGGCAGCGCGAAACAGCCCAAGGTACAAGCCGCAGCTCCGAAGGTCGTCAATGTTTCGGCCGTGGTTGCCTTTGGTTTGCTCATCCACAAAACGCCTCCGGTCTACCCGCGCATCGCCAAAGACTCGCGAATTTCCGGAACCGTTCTTCTGCGCGCCCACATTTCGAAGACCGGGACGGTAGAAGATCTGCGCGTCGTCAGCGGGCCGGTGATGTTGCAGGAGGCCGCGGTGAACGCTGTCCGGACCTGGCGCTACAAGCCCTATATGATTAATGACCAGCCGACGGACATTAACACAACCGTCAGTGTGACCTTCTCGCTTACCGATTGACGCGGGTTTCGCCGCGCCATTCCGTTCGTCTCCGTGCGTTTGATTGGAGACGGCTTTCCGACTTCGCTGTCTTGTTGGAAGGATGGCCCTCCGCATCCTTCCATGCAAATCAAACGCAAAAGGCCGGAGCTTCTGCAAGCTCCGGCCTCGCGCCGATCGCGGATTCCTGCTGGTCAGTCCTGGTCGGGAAAGTTGAACAAACTGAAGAGATCGCCGATCGCCGGGCTGTTTACCGGGACATACGGGTTGCCCGGTGCAGTCACCGGATCGGGGAAGTTGTCGCGGCTGCGCTTGGTTACCGGTTCCATGCCCCAATTGCGTTCCACGAATTTCAGAATCGAGACGTGGTCGGTATATACATGCGAAATATGTCCGCCTTTCGAGTACTGCGAAACCACGATCAGCGGAATCCGCGTGCCGTCGCCGAAATAATCGAGCGGCTGCACGTATCCCGAGTCATAGTAGCCACCGCCCTCATCGAAGGTGATGAAGATCGCCGTGTTCGCCCACAGCGTGGGGTTCGCCTTCACCGCATCCACAATCTTCTTGGTGAATCCCTCGAATAAGTCGAGCTTTGAGGATGCCGGATGGCCATCGACGAGCGCACTGGGCTTTACGAAAGAAACTGCCGGAAGGGTGCCGTTCGCGATGTCGCTGTACAGGTTGGCCGTGTCCTGGATATGCGCATTGCGCACGTCCGCGTTGGCCATGATCGAGGTGTCGTACTGGAAGGGATTGCAGATGGTGCAGTACTCGTCGGTTTTCGCGCCTATGGCGGCATAATTCAGCTGGTAGGGGTCGGGCACGTAGTTATTCCACTGGTCGCCGTAGTACTTCCAGGAAATGTGGTCGTCGATCATGGCGTCGCCAATGCTGCGCACCGAGGACGGCGGAATGGTAAATACGGTGTTCGCCGGATTCGTGTCGGTATAGGCGTCGTTGCCGTTTCCGAAGTATCCGGGATTGTAGTTGTTCAGAAGATAGTAGTGCCCCTTTTCGCACCGCGGCGAAATCGGCGCCGGCAGCGACTTCAGATAACTCACGATCGTCGCCACGCCCGGCTGGGAAGCGTCGGCGCAGTCCGTGTATGATCCGCCGCCGTACGACGCGGATCCATATCCTCCTCCGCCGTAGCCGTCTTCCATATACCAGTTGTTGGTGTTCTGCGCCGGATTCGGATTCTCGACCTCATCCACCGTGCCGGCATTGGGCGTTCCCTTGTCCACTTCCTGGTTGTGAGGAGGGACCGCGGGATGCCCGTTTCCGTCGCTGAACCAGATCGCGTCGCCGTGGCCCAGCATGATATGATTTGCGCCCGTTCCTCCATTCACGGATTGATGGAAGTTATCGCTCATCGAGTATTCATTGGCTAACTGGGTGAAGTAGGGCACGTCGCCATTCTGGACGTTATAGAAGCCCATCGCCGTTGAACCCTCGCCCGTCGTAACATCGCCCGGCGCATAATTGGTGCTGAAATTGGCCGGCTGTGCCAACCCATTGGTGCCGGCGCCAACCGTGGTTTCCACCCACGGGAAGAGTTGCTCGTCGCAGCCGGAAGGGTTGTCGTTCGTCGCCCTGTCCGCGCTGCAGTCCAACTGCTGCCACATCTGGTAGAACCGGTGCACCGGGCTCGCGGCGTACGAGTTGTAAGTAAACTCGTCGTTATTGGTCAACTGGAAAGGCCCGGCCGGAAGGCTGTCCACATTCGTAATGCGTTCGTCTGGAGTTGCAGACTGCTGGCCCGTGCCGCCGGTCACGAGATAGCCATAATAGTCCGCGGGCAACCCATTCTCCGACTGCTGCGCAAGTTTCAGGCTGTCATCCTTCACATAGGAGTCGCTCGGGCCCCCGACAAGCGGCGCGGGGAGTACGGCGCCGGGGAATTCGGTTTTCGTCGGGCTGAGCAGATATCCATCTGACTGTTCGTCGTAGGCCGCGCTCTGGGCGGCCTTGTAGAAGTTCTTTCCCGGCGTGCCGTCAGCCTTGATAATTCCTTCGGAAAGCAGGTTCCACACCGTCTCGCCCTTCTTGGGAACGTAGGTGGCGAAGACGTGGTCGAAGCTCCGGTTCTCGCCGATGATCACAATCACGTGCTTGATCGGTGTGGCTGTATCGTTATCTCTCGAAGTGGAGTTGGGAGTCTGGGCGGATACGAATGTGTTGCCGAGTGCAAACTGAAGGACTGCGGCGGAGACGGTTCCCGCGCGCAGAATCCTCAGGGCAGCGGATGCGACTCGCTTTGCCAGCATGTTGTTTCTCCTCTGTTGTGGCGTCTGCCTCAACGCGTGGAGATTACGGGTGCAAAGTTGTAGGAATTTGTCGAAACCGTGAAGGTGCGATAAAAAGCAGGGCGAAGCATGTAAAAAGTTGTTCACACTTCCTGACTTGTGAAAAGGAATTGCAGCTTCACGAAGGCAATGAAGCGCAACTCTCTGATTGCATCGAAATCGCTGCACCGCGATCTCGCCGCGGTCGAATCCAGCTAGTTTGCCTGCGCGCAGGATCAGGCGTAAGCCGGCAAAGCGACGATCAGGGAGCCTTCGATGCTCTCGCCGCGGAGTCAGAAGGGACCACCTCGACCGTTCCCATCATCCCCTTGTCTTCATGCTCCAGCAGGTGACAGTGGTAGGGAAAAGTTCCGATTATGTTGGGATCGCGGAAGTCCACGCGGATGCGCACGCTCGGGTACGTGAGCAGCTGGCCCTTCGCGTAGGGAACATTTACCGTGTCCCGCAGGAAGTTCTCGTGGACGGGAATCCCGTTGTAATCCAGAAGAAGGAAGTGAAGCTGGTGGATATGAAAGGCGTGCAGTTCCTGAGAGCGATTTTCGATGATCCAATCTTCTACTGTGCCTTGTTGCGCCACAATGTTGGGCGTGGCCGCATTCATGTCGAACATCTTCGGCGTTTGCCCCTCGACCGTGAGGTAGAATTCCACCGCGCTGGTGGGATCGTTCGGATCCGCAAGTTTCTCTGAAAAGTAGAGGCGGCGCACGCGCACCGGGGTCACGTCACCAAGCCACGGCAGTCTGGCGGGCGGCAGCGGCTCCGGGTTGGCACTGAGGCGCGACTGCGGTTCCGGAGCGTCGGTTGAGGCCACAATCCGCGCCAGCATGCGGTTGGGGTCGTTTTCCCCGCCCGGGCCCGTGTCCACGCTCCGCGTCACCAGAAGACCTGTTTCTCCTTCGGACGGCCCGCTGACGATGAATTCAACGCGCGCGCCCGGCGGGATCATCAGATGCGTCTGCCAGTTCACCGGCTCCTGCGGCGCATCGATATCGGAGCCGCGCTCGCCCATGGGCACGCCATCCATGGCCACAAGTCCCAGCGGTTGCGGAGCGCGCTCATAGAGAACTTCGAGGTTCAGGTAAGTGATTGCCGAGGCATTCAGCACTCGCCACAACTGCCGCTCACCCGGTTTCATCTCAATCGTGGCCGGTGGATAATCCGGATACGGAACCGGCACATAATTGATGGAGAGGTCCTTTGCCGGCTTGCCGAATCCCGTGCCTGTGTTGGCCGCATCTCCATCGCGGTCGATCAGCACCTTGGGCACAACCGGCTCGAATTTCGAGGGCGGCGCATCCGGGTGCATCAGATCCTCATCGCGAATGATGAATACGCGCTCCGGCAGACCCGCCACCGCGCCTTTGGCGCGCTCAATTCCTTCTACGATCAATGCTCCCGAAGCGCCTCCCAGTACCTGCGGCTTCGCGAATCCATGAATGTGCGGGTGATACCAGTAAAGTCCCGGCGGCTCGTCTTCCGGCACACGAAAGCGGTACGTGAACGCAGGATCGCCTGGCTCAATCGATGTCCTGAGCACGTCATCCTCGTGACACGTGGGCGGAATCGTCAACCCATGAAAATGCAGATTCGTCGAGATCAGCGTCATTTCCAGGCTCTTGGTGCATGCCTGCTTTCCCGACGGCATAGGGTGACTGCGCTCTGTTGAATCTGCGTTGCCGGCGAGGTCGGTCATTTCGTTGCGCAGATGCAGAATCACAAGGTCGCCGGGGCTTACACGCAGGTTGGGTGACTCGTGTCCGTCCCCGTCCGTAAAGCAGTAGCGCGTGCGGCCATCGCTCTCTTTTTCATTGCGCGCGATGAGCTCAACCTCGAGTACACCGTTTTTGCTGCGCAAATCCACCGGCTCCGGCACGCTGCTGCCCGGCTCCGGCCGCGGGCAAACATCTTGGGCCGGTTGCTGGGCAGAAACATTGTGCGACGGGAACCAGATGAGTCCCAGGAGGGTTGTTAGGCAGAGGATAAATCGATGACGGCGGGAGAAAGCGTGGTGCACCTGAGGGAGAGACATCGCCAACCTGTCTCCCATGGTTGCAACCTGCCCTGCTGCGCTGCATTAAAGGCGGGTGAAATCGTGCTTGACGCAGTTGGAGTTTTGCGTGAAGAAGGGCAGGGAAGAATGGAGAGCCTCGGCCAACCGGCTCTCCATTCCCGACCCTGCCTTGGTTTTGGCCCTGCGAAAGTTTCTCAGCTCGCGATCGCCGGGTAATGCACGAGATTGCTGAGATATTCGGTGAAACGAGTCACCAGGCCGCCTTCGACCTCCCAGATGTGCGTCCAGTAATTCTCCATGGGCACTGAGGTAGCGGCCATGGTTCCGTTTTCATAGCCCTGCACAATCACGGTGTCGCCGTCGATGTTCATTTTGCCCGGAGTGAAGACGGTCGTATTCAGAAGTTTCCCGTTCAGGTCGAAGTACAGCTTCACGCCATCCACGCCTGCGAAGGATTTGTCGGTCGGCCAACCCTGAGGACCGTAGCTGGTCCAGACGACATCGGGCGCCATGTGGTCATACACCCAGTTGAGATCGCCTTTGGAAAAGGCTGCATAGATGCCGTCCACAACGTCCTTCGGAGATTGCACGGGCTTGCCATTCGTGGGCATGGGTTCCTCCAGTGTTCTGGTGCATACGCACCGGGTTATGCTTGCGGCTACGGTTTCCGTGCCGGAGCAGGCGGGGGATATTCGGTGCGGTTGCAAATACATTCGCTGAAGCGCACGAGGAGCCCATCGCGGACGGTATAGAGGTGGACCCAGTGGTTCTCCATGGGAAGGCCAGTCGCCGACATGACGCCTATCTCATGTCCCTGCACAATGACCGCATCGCCATCGCAGAACCACCGATCCTGGGAAAGATGCCGAGGACTGCAGACCTGGGTGAAAAGGGAGAAGAACAGCTTAACCTGGTCCACACCGAGAAACGAACGCGTCGTGGGCCACTGCTGCGGGCCGAAGCTCGTCCAGACGATATCGGCTGCGCAGCGGGCGAAGATCCACGGGAGATCGTGGCGCGCGAACGCAGCATAGATGCCTTCGACAAGCTGCCGAGGAGATGGCACGGGTTCGGATGGAGGCATCGCCAACTCCTTTTCTCAAGACACAAGGTTTCACCAGCCCGCTTGCGCGAACAGGATTGCTGGCCCTCGCTCGAGCGAGAGCAGAAGATTTATGCTCCGGCCGGCTGCAGGCCGCCAACCGCCTCGTGCTCGGCGATGGCGCTCTTTGCGGCCTTCACCACGGCAGCCCGCATGGCGTCCTCGAGGATCTGGAGGAATCCATTGACGGGGTCGGTGGGTATCCACGACGACCATGGATCCAATTGCGTGCTGATGAGGTAAGTCACCTGCGGCATTTGCGAAGCAGGCGGCGATGTGGTGATGTTCATGCGCTGGAGGAATGCCTTCATGAACTCCGGCCCATGCTGCGTGGGATCGAAAGCGGAATCGGTGACCACCATCGGCACCTGGTTCACGTTTTTGTCGGGTTCGTTGCCGGGATGGCTGTAGCTCAGCTCCATAAAGATGTCGTTGTTCATGGTGTTGGCGCGAGCGATGTCCTGGTTCCATTGCACCGCGCCGGAGGCGTCGCGCCAGCCGAAGTTGAAGGCATAGGCCATGATGTTCTGGTCCGATCCCAGGGACCGGAAGAGCTCGTTCAGCTCCGGATCGGTGCGCAGCGTCTCGCGAATCTGCTCGTTGGAGCGGCCGACGAAAGTGGCGCGGATGAGGTTGAGCTGCTCTTCGATCTTCACCGGCGGCGCGCCCACACGTTCGGCGGGAATGCGATTGACGGCCGCAACGCAAAACAGCGGATCGTTGGCGCGCGGGGTCATGGTGCGAATCTGGGCAAAGAAGCGCTTGTGGGTGAAGAGCGTCTCGCCGAGTATCTGTCCGTAGCCGCTTTTCGATGGACGAATGACGCGATGGCTGAGCCACACCGCCGCCGCCGCTGCGCCGGGTTTGGATCCTTCCACGCCATAGATGCCGACGGTGGGCTCCGACTGGCTGTGGAAGACAACGGGAGCCGACAGGCTGATGAGGCTGCGCATCCAGGAGTTGCGATAGCAGAGGCCGCCAGCCGGATAGGGGACGAGGCCGGCCTTGTGCGGATCCACGGTAATGGAGTCCACCTGCGGCAGCGCGTGATATTGCGCCTGGACGTACTTGCTCATGGGCAAAGAGGGAACATCGCCGATGCCCATGGCGTGGATGGGAGCGCGGCCCTCCATGGCGGCGTCATCGCGCAGCATGGAGGCAAAATAGCCGCCCCACGCTGCATCGGCGTGAACCGCGAACTCCATTCCCTTGGCGCGGAACTCCTCTCGGAGTGCGAGGATCTCCACGAGCGGATCGATTGCGCTCTCCGTGGTGCTGCCGATGACAGCGATCACCTGGGTGACAGGGCAGCGCTGAGCGAGCGCACTCTCCAGTACGTCGCGCAGGCTCACTTCGCCGTCGCCGCCGCCGCTCACGATCATGTGGGCATCGAGGTCTACGGAGACGGGCTGAAGGCCGCTCAACCGCGCGCCCGGCGGGGTGGGCCCGCTGCCGATGCCGAGGAGAGTGGCCGCCTTGGGCCAGGAATAGTGCATGGTCGCCGGCGCAATCATCACCGGATAGCCGATATTGGCGTTTTCGAGCAGGCTCGAGTAAATGCCGCCGAATCCCTGCGTCGCAATGGAATAGGGATTCAAGTTCGACATGTCGTAGCCAACATTGTTGAGCTGCGGGAACAGGCCGAGAACGCTGTCGATGGGCAGGTTGAGCGTGGTCCAGGGGTCCAGCTTGGAATCCCTGAGTTGCACTACCTGTCCGTCCAGCAGCTTCACCGTGATTGGGGTTTTGGCCGGGGCCTTGCGCAGCGCCGCCTGCACCGTGAGAGGAAAGTACTTGAGATTGCGCGATGCCCAGGCCGATTCAATATTGGCGACGCTTCCATCGCAGGCGATATGGCCCCAGGGCGTGAGTTCCTGTGCCGCCGGATCCGCGTCCTTCAGCGGCACATGATATCCGAGCATGCGGCAAAGGTCATTGCCCACCTCGATCTCGAGCTCGGTGGTCACCGGCGAAGCCTCGAAGGCGACGTTGTTCTGGTTGTAGAGCATGGCTCCGAAGTAGCCGACCATGGAAGGCAGGGTCATGTCCCAGAGCATGTGTCCCTGATGGCGCATGCTGAAGAAAGGCGCCGAGCTTGCCTCCAGTCGCGTCAGCAGCGCGTGGAGGGATTGACCGGTGAGCGCGACCGCATCCTTATATGCCGGTGTGTTCTTGTCTTCGCTGGTAATGACGGCCGGATCTTCGGGATGCACTTTCTTGGCGCGCCAGTCGATCTGGGCTTTGAGCGCGGTGACGATCAGTTGGCCGAACAAATCTGCATTTTCGGCCTTCGGTCCCAGAAACCACGCGGGCAGGCTGCGGCTGCCTTTCTGTAACAGGCTGAGCTGGAGCTCCGGCGGAAGTTGCCGGCGGTAAGCTTCGTAGGCGCGAATCTTCTGCTGCGCAGAAAAGTGAGTGCTCATGGTTTTCTCCTAGGGTTGGTGGTGTCCGGGTGAAAGAAACCGCACGGCCATCATGGTGATATCGTCGCTTTGTTCTGCCCCGAAGGTGAAATCCTTCAAGGTCTCAAATCCCTCCTCGACCAGCTCGCGCGGGGAACCGCCCGCGGCGGCGGCGAGAAGGGCGCAGAGGCGATCCGATTCGAATAACGAGCCATCCGCGTGCATGGCCTCGGTGACGCCATCGGTAAAGAAGAAAAGGGTGTCGCCGTGCCGGAGCTGCACACTGCCGGCGGGAAACTTGGCATCGGGCAGTATGCCCAGCACGGGTCCGCCGACGGCTTCCAGTTCCTCGACGGCGCAAGGCCCGGTCTTCAGCCGGTCGGCGCTCACGCGGCACGCGGGCGAGTGGCCGGCACAGGTGTAACTCAAGCTCCCGCTACGCAGGTCAAGAACGGCATACTGCATGGTGACGAAGATGTTCTCGGCGGTTTCAGCCAGCAGAAGCCGGTTCAACTGCTCCAGGCATGCGCCGGGCTCGTGAATCTGCATGGCGCAGGCGCGCAGCATGGCGCGGCTGAAGGCCATGAAGATGGCCGCCGCTACACCCTTGCCGCAAACGTCGGCGATCACCAGGGCGAGGTGATCCTGATCGAGCAGAAAGGAATCGTAAAAATCGCCGCCGATGGCGCGCGCCGGCACCATCGCCGCATGGATTTCGAACTCTTTCCGCTCCTCGAACTCGCGAAACGTCGGCAGCAACGCTTTTTGAATGCGGGACGCGAGAAGAAGCTCGCGCTCCACCTTCGCCAGTTGCTCGTGGTCGTGAGAGGCCTGGCGCAGGCGCTCCACTTCGCGCAGGGTCTTGGAAATCGTGGTTTCAAGGTCGCCCAGATCGATGGGCTTGGTGAGAAAGTCGAACGCGCCCAAATTCATCGCCGAACGGATGTTCGACATGTCCCCGTAGGCGGAGACCATCACCGCCTTCAATTCGCGCCGCGCCTCCTGGCCGATGGCAGGAAGTGTGTCCAGGCAGTCGCCGATGCGCTTGAGCAGAGTGAGTCCATCCATCTGCGGCATGTTGATGTCGGAGAGAACCACGGCGATCTCGGGATTTCCTTCGAGCTGGCGGAGAGCCTCGACGCCGTTGCGCGCGAAGACGAATTCGTAGCGCTTTTCGCGGATTTGCGCGCGGAAGCGCTGGCGAATCAGCATCTCCAGGTCCGGCTCGTCGTCGACAACCAGCAGGACCGCGGGCGAGGATGGGGGTCTTTGACTTTCTTGCAGAGAGGACGGAGCAGAACTCATGATTGCGATACCCTCGGCGAAGCTAGTTCCATAACAATTCCAGTGCCGGCGTGCTCGAGTTTGTCAACTCAGCCGGCGCTGGGTTTTGCAGCCGTCGCTGCCGGTGCTGCGACGGGCTGCGGGATTTTCAGGATGAACTCGGTGAACTTCCCGGGCTCGGTTTCGACGCGGATTTCGCCGTGGTGCTGATGGACCACAATCTCAAAAGCGATCGAGAGGCCCAGGCCCGTCCCCACGCCGGTGGGCTTGGTGGTGAAGAAAGGATCGAAGATTTTCTCGCGCAGTTCCGGTGGAATACCGTTGCCGTTGTCGCGGACTCGAACTTCGACGGCTTGAGGCAATTTGCGGGAGGAGATGAGCACAAGTCCCGGCTCGCCGGTATTGCCTCGCCGGCCGGCATCGGCTGCATAGCAGGCGTTATGAATGACGTTGAGGAGTGCTCGGCCCAGGTCCTGGGGAACCACGTTGACGGCGCCCAGCCCGGGATCGAGTGCGGTTTCGATGGTCACCTGAAATCCGGAATCCTGGGCGCGCATCCCGTGATAGGCGAGCTTGGCGTACTCCTCGAGGAGCTGATTGAGGTCGGTGGGCTGGAAGGTTCCACTGTGCCCGCGGGAATGCAAAAGCATGCTGCGGATGATGCCGTCGGCGCGGCCGCCATGCTCGCGCACCTTGCCCACGTTCTGCTCGAGGTCGACGAGCAGCTCTTCGGCCACGCTGGCGCGTTCGCTTCCGGCGAGAGCCAGCATGGGGCGCAGCTCCGCGCGCAGCTCGCGGATCAGGTCGAGCGAGACCTCAGCGAAATTGATGACGAAGTTCAGGGGATTCTTGATTTCGTGAGCAATGCCGGCGGTAAGCTGGCCCAGCGACGCCATCTTCTCGGAATGCACCAGCTGCGCCTGCATGCTTTTGAGATCGGCAAGCGCCTGCTCCAATGCCTGGTTGGAAGCGCCCAGTTCCTCGGTGCGCTCCTGCAACTGCCGGGTGCGCCGGCGCACGCGATCTTCCGTTTCGGCCAGCGCCGTGCGCAAATCGGTGGTGGTGCGCGTGAGCAGCCGGAACTGCACCTCTTTGTCTTTTCGGGCACGGTCCAGCGAAAACAGCAGCTTCTGGTAAGCCTTTTCAATCGCGGCCAGGTGGCCCGACATCTCCTCCGAGGCTCCCTGAGCTGCGAGCGCTTCGAGAGCCGAGCGCAGAACATCGAGTTCGGGACCGATGTCCGAAGCCATGGCGTTATCAGGCATGGACCTGGCGATTGCCACTTCCGTTTGTCTCCGTTGACCTTTCCTTCAGTGCGACAACCACGCAGGTTTCATTGTGAAAATCGCATTGTCCTTCGGGTCCGCGGCCGATTTCGCCGTAGGTATAGAAGCCGGCCAGGGGCGCGGACCAGAGCGCCTGAATCGGCGCAACCTCATCTTCCGCCAGAGGCCCCAGGGCCATATGGCGGCCTTTGCAGCTGAACAGCACGAGCGCGTCCGCCGGGCCGCTTTGGTTGCGGAACTGGCGCACCTGCTCCAGCGCGAGATCGATAATCTCAATGCCTGAAGCGCAGGAGAAGCGCACCGTAGCGCCCTGGGGCACAGTGCCCGCGTAGATGAGCGAGCGCGTGGCCGGTTCGGGCAGCAGCGCCGCGCGCATCACCGTGTGACCGCCACGATCGAGCTGCAGAGGATATTCGGGGATGAGGATGTCGCTGTCGTTGGTAAGGCCGAGATATTCCTTGTAAATATCGAGCGCAGGCTGGCCGTCGATGGTGTGCACAATGTTTCCGGTCGCGCTGGTGACGGTCATGTCGGGCCCCACCGCCGTCCATCCGCTGGTGGCCACGCCGGAGACCGCGACGCGCGTGCTGTCGAAGGCCAGCACCAGCGCGCCTCCATCGGTGGCGCCCTGCGCGTCGAACACCCAGGTTTGCTTGAAGCGAATGTCGTCCCCGGCCAGGCCTCCAAAGAGCGGAACATCCGGGCCCGCGGTTTCGAGGATGCCCTGCACGAGCTGCTCCCCATCCGTGGTCAAACCCGACGCGACGACCAGCAGTGCCGGAGATAGAAATGTGGCAGCGCCCCATTCTCCGGCGACACGACCCAGCTCGATGGAGCTGCGGCCATTGGCGGGGAGTAGCTGCGTAGCGAACGACGAGCGCGGCGGATCGAGAACAAGCGCCGTGATCGAGCGCTCCGCGATGGTGCTCGCGCCGCGATCGACAGCAATTTCGCCGGCGGAGGTCGCGCCAAAGACTTGCATGCCGGCCTGCGCGAAGATCTGCGCAACCGACTCAGGGGAGTGAGTTATCGAGGCGAAGACGAGCGCCACGGTGGGTTGAAAGGCCAGCGATTGAAGCGCGCTCTTGACTGCCTCCGGCCCTGGGGCGGAGATAATTGCCGACTGCATAAATTGACTCCGAATTCGGGAATGCTTGCCGCTATCTTCCCATCGGGTTTTGCCGGAGCACGCTATGCATTGCGCAGTTCGGCTGAGCGAACGTGCATACGACGGTTTTTCGCAGGCTCCTGAAACCGCTCCGCAGCGCACCCCCGTTGCGGACCGGAGCCCCATCGACACCGGCGCCCGGAACATTTCTTGCAGAAAAGAGGAATGACGAAAAGACCCAAATCCGTTGGCTTCCCTTTGAGGGAGCTCACCGGCACACGCACACGCACACGCCTGACGAACGGGGAGGCTCGACTTGAGTGGACCCGAAAGCCCAGCGAATGTCAAGTGCAAATGATAGAACCCTGTAGCCGTGACCCAGGAGCGAACCGGTAGCCGGGCAACTTCCCTTTGGGGGCGAGCCGGCGATAACCGAATAGCCCCAGGCATCCCAGTTTTCTGCAAGCCCAGAGACGAACTTGCTGCGCAAAGCATTTTCGAACTCGATCGCGTCCGCCGCTTATCGGTTTCCGTCCGGGACTATGGCCTCACAGGATGGATTCAGCTTTCGCCTATGCTTCGCCTTGAGCATCGCAGAACGAGCATCGGCTCGGGCGCGGCTCTCTGCCGATCGAATGGAGTGGGTCCAGGAAACTGGCGGCTTAGGATTTGCCGCTGCGCCCTGCGCGGATCATCGGGCCTGGGTGTGCGTTGCGCGTCAGCGAAGATTGGGTAGTTCCGGAATGCAACCAGGCACGCGCTAAAGAAGGTTCCATTGAAGCGGGAAATTCGCGCGACATTGATTCCTCTAGAGAAGTCGCGGGCAGGAAAAGAGAGCCAGTCAAAAGAGTTTCTCCCTTCCCGATTTCTCGCGAAGGGAGAACGCGTACTGAATCAGGGTCAAGGCCGGCCTGGCGAAGACGATCCGGTCATTACCAGCTGACCGGACCATGGCAGGAGCCGACACCCTTGTCGCTGAAAGTAGCCGGACCGGTTGTCTGCGCAGGATCCTTTAGCGCCGACTCGTAGTCCCACGCGTAGCCGTTCGGTAAGAGCGTGAGGGCCATCACGCCCCAGAATTCCCCGCTTCCCGCTTCGAGATTCTCGGCGTTGAAACTCGTGTTGCCGGTAGGATCCTCCATATTTGTTTCGCTCGAGCCGGAGGTTACAGGGGTTGTGACGATGGGATCGAGTGTCTCGCCGCCGGTGCCCACCACGAATTCGCGAATGCCGTTCTTTGGATCGTAATTGGAGTCGGGGTCAAGCGGACGGTAGCGGCCATAGAGATGGTCGTGTCCGTTCAGGATCAGGTCGGCGTGGTACTGATAAAGCAGTTGCCAAAACGCGTCAGCGGTAATGCCCTCTTCGCTGATGCCGTTGGTGGGGCTGTACGTGGGCTGATGCCAGTAGGCGAGCGTGCACGCGGAGTGATTCGCCGCGAGATCGTTTTTCAGCCATTCCAGTTCGGAGGCAAACCAGGAGCCCGTGGGCGAGCACCCGCCCGGCTGTGTCTCGCACTCGATGTTGAGCGAGATAAGATGCCACGAGCCCAGATTGTAGGAATACCAGCCATTTCCCACCCCGACCGGCCCGCCCGTGCTGTTGGTTCCCAGTCCGCCTGTCTGCGCGAAGTGCCCCGCCTGTCCATCCGAGTACGGCACGGGCTGGGTGAAGGTACCGTCGGTGTCAGGGTTTCCGGAGATCGTAGCTGTCATGATGCTTCCATCGGCGTTGTGCTGGACGCCGTTGAAGTAAGAGAAATAGCCGTAGCCGGCAACGCCGATGGCGCCGTGCTCGGTATAAAACTCATGGTTGCCGGGCGCCGGCCGCGTGATTAGTTTGAAAGCGCCATACGTCAACTCGTACGAGTTTTCAAAGTCAGAATATTGGCCTACCTGGTATTGCTCGTCTCCGAGGAGGGCGACGCGGTCAGGCTTCATATTCTCAATTTGTTGCGCTGTGGCCGCCTGGCTCTGGACCAGATTCTGAGCGGTGTCTCCGCTGCAGTTTTCACCCGCCTTCTCGCCGCTCTCCTCCTCGCCCGGCTGGCAGGCGACATCGCCAACCACCCCCAGCACGGGCGGGTTTTGCAGCTTGTTGTACGGCCATGGATTGTCGTTCGGCACCCAGTTGCCGCTTGACCAGCCACTCAGGCCTAACCACCAATTGCTTTTGGAGCTTTGATTCTGCGCCTTTGCACCAGCGGCAAGTGCCAAAACCGCGGCGGCCGCTCCCATGAGCACGGCCGCGCGGAACTTTCCATGGATCGCCTTCATGTGAGACCCTCCCGTTTCAGATGTGTGGTTGGGGAAAACTGCCGAACCACTATCTCTTATCCGTTCAATATTTCGCGTGTGTTGCGAATGTGTGAAAAGGCTGTAACAGAGGCGATTGGGGAGGGCCTTGACATCATCGGCAAACGGTGGGTTCTTGCTCACGCATAGCGAAACAGCGCCATGAACCCAAAGTCCATGTGCTGCTGCATATGGCAGTGAAACAGCGTAAGGCCCGGCTGGTCGGCCACCAGGTCCACGGTGGCGCGTCCAAACGCGGGAACGATCACCGTGTCTTTCTTAATGCCGGCAGTCGGCTTGCCGTTGAGCTCGACGAGCTCGAACAGGTGCCGGTGGATATGCAGAGGGTGCGAATCGTCCGTGCGGTTGTGAAACACCAGCCGGTAACGGCGTCCCTGACGGAAGACAAATTCCCGGTCATGCGGATATTCCTTGCCGTTGACGAGCCAGTGATTGATTCCAGTGGGTCCGCCCGGTACTTTTTCAAAGATCATGTCGATTGTCTGGTCCGGTGCGGGATGCGGCGCAGCCGCGCCAAAGATCGTATAGTCCCAGCGCCATTTCTCGGGGGGAGCCCATCGCGCGCGCTGCTTTTGATTGGCGTACTCCACCACGATCCCCATGCCGGATTGCCGCGCGACATCGCGAACCTCTCCTAAAATCCAGACGCCCGGGTTATTCATCGCCACGATTGCATCCACGCGCTCGCCCGGGGCAATCTCAATCACATCCACCGGTTGAGGCGCGGGCACGGGATTGCCGTCGAGAGCGATCACCTGAAACTTGTGGCCGGGCAAAGCCAGGCGATGAATTTGCGCAGCACTCGCGTTGAGCAGATGCATCAGAACGCGCTGACCCGGCTGCACGCGCAGCGGATCTCCCGCTCCGAGTATTTTGTCGTTGATCGAATGAAGCGGAGCGCTCACTTCGAGCCCGTCGGGGCGCAGGTCTGGAGTGGCGGGTTTCTCGGGCATCGGGTCGTGGGGATCCACCGCCATCTCGTCCGGATCCACCGTCGACAGAAAATATTCCCATTCCCGCAGCGCCAGAAAAACTTCCTGGTCGAAGAATCCGTGGCGCCCCGGGTCATGCGCGGAATCGATCATGAGAAACCCGAACTGGCCGGTATACAAGCCGCGATGCAGATCCATCATGGCCGCGGTGTGCGAGTGGTACCACCGCGAACCAGCCGGCCTGGCCACAAATTCGTAGCGCCGCGCGCCGTGGGGCGGGGCCGGCGGCGTGCCTTCTTCCTCCACTCCGTCCACTTCCGACGGAGCGAACAGGCCATGCCAATGAACGTACTCCGGAACGTCGGTGTCATTCACAACGTCAATGGTGACGCGCTGACCCTCGCGCATCCGCAGCAGGGGACCGGGGACCTGATTGTTGTAGCCGATGGTGCTGATCACAACCTGCGGGGCCAGCTCAACCATCATCGCTGCGATGCGCAAGGTGAAATCCGCCGCACGCCCATCGGTCTTCCGTCTCGGCGCCGCCGGTTGCGGCGCCTTCGCCCCCAGCGGCGGCATCGCATCCGGACCTCGCTCCGCAAACGCGGGCCGCAGCTTGGCTGCCCCGGTCGCGATCATGGTGGTCCATCCAAGCCGTACAAAATCCCTTCGCTTCATGCGACCCTCATCCTGGCTGCGAATGCCACCATTCAAATTGGCTCACACCCGCTTGCACGCGCTTAAAGGTGCGCGAGACCCAGAGCGCAGGACAAAGGGTCAAAAAGCCGAATGGTATTCCGTCGTGGAATTCTTTCTACCGATGACTTCTCAGAATGGTACCAAACTGACGGGAATCGAAATTGTGAGGAATCGTCTTGCGTCGCTTGCGAAAAGACAGATGCGATGAAGTGTCTCACCGGGTACCCGCGGTGCATCTCGGAGAACTCTCCGTTGAGTCAGGGAGAGGTGATGCCCGGCGATGCCTTACCAGGTCGACACAGCCAGAATCGTGGGCGCTCCGGTTTTTCCTTCGATCACGGTAATCTTCAGGACAGCTTCGATGTTGCGGTTGGAAAAATCCGATCCGATCCGATTCCGGAGAAGTTGCATATAGTACGGTATCGTGACGAACTGCGCCGCGGCCTCAGTTCCATTGCGGCCTACTCCTGCCAGCACGACGACCCATCCACCAATGGTCGTATCGTAAAAGCGAGCCACGATCGCGTAATCGTCTGTGCTCGAATAAGGGATTGACTCGTCGCGCTTCCACTGCACCTGGGGATGCATACGGTCGACAATGATCTCATCGCTTCCGGGCAGGAAATAGTAGCGCAGCGACTGTTGAAGATGCATAGTCCATTGATTGTTGTAAGCCCCCAGCAGCGCCACTGAGTGTTCGCGCAGGTCAGTAAGCGGAGTGCTCGGCGCGGACGCCAGCTGCGTCGTAATTCCTGCGCGCGACAGCATGCTGCTGATCTGGACAGCGGCCGACACACTCTGCCAGGAAACGAACGGATACTCGATGTCTCGGTTCGCGGTCTCGACGCCAGAATAGTTTTTGCTTGCAAACACGCTGCCGCCCGTGCACAGGATCAGAGTTTGCTGGCCTCGCACCACCGGCGCCCAAAAAGCATCAACCTCGTTTTGGGCGCGACCGGTGTGATACATCCACCACGCGCCTGCCGTCAAAGCGAGCAGTACGAGAACGAGCAGTGACCAAAACAGGCGTTTGCGTCTTGCCGCGGGCTCCGCAACGTTCCGATCGTCCCAATGGGATACCCTGCCTGCGGCGACAATCGATTTTGCGCTTGTGAGCGCTCGCGCGTCGGAATCAAAGGGCAACGCGGCATGAGACTCGGGATCGGTTGGTACCTCTCGCGCCTCTTCGAGGGAATGCAAGAATTCAGGCACATAAGAGCCGGCGGGAAGCGAAATCCGGATCAGGGGAGGGTGGCTCTGTTCAGAGTAGAAAAGAAGCAATCGTTTTCGGACTTCCCCCGCCGTGTAGCGCACCACCGTGTCCGCGTTGGTATCGTAGTCGGCGGGGCGATCAAAAACTTCAATGCCGAGTGTGCGCTCCTTGAGCAATTCGGTTTTCCCAGCCAGGGCGTTTTCCACGATAAATCGAAGAAGCGCGGGATAGCGCTTGCTGTTACAAAAATGGGGACTCGCAAGGATCGTTTCAAGCTCGGAAAGCACGGCCTCCCGATCTTGTCTGGTCTGCGGATGCCATTCTCCATGGATGGCGTTTGCGCTTTGCATCGGCAGAGGCATCATACGCGCGATTCGCTGCCCGCCGCAACCACGTTTGGCACAAGCGACGAAGTTACAGTAAGAGCAAGAATCCAAAAGAGATCGAAATTCATCATGGAGTCAAACCGTGAGTCACTTGCCACGCTCGAAAAACGCCCTGAAGATTCCGTCTGCGACCTGGCAGAAGAACGCCGCTCCTGGCTTCCGAGCTGCTGGCGTCACGTTACACGCCAAACTTGCAGGTGTCGGCGCGTGAGATAACAGTGAATTTCCCTGATCTGCGGCGGATGTGAGGCGCGGCAACCGACAGCACCTGGCCCCAACTGGATCGGCGTGCCCAGAGGTTGTGCGGCGGTCTCATGCGCTCCAAGAAGTGAGGCTCTTTTTGTTCAATCCGGCCCGAAGGCAATTCCTGCAAGCCGCAACCCTTTCTACTGCCGGTTTGATGCTGTCGCCCTCGGGGATGGCCTGCGGCCATGCGGTCGGTGAACCCTCGCACGCGCCGGGAACTGACCAGGAAATCCAGCGGCTCGATCGCGAATGGGAGTTCACCGCCGGTGCTATAAGTGGCGTTGAGCAAGCCTGGCTGCCGAGCCGCCAAGGCGAGTGGATGCCTGTCACCCTGCCGCACTGTTTCAACGCCATGGATGCGTGCGACCCTGACAAGCCCTACTTTCGCGGCAACGGCTGGTATCGCCGGCGGATTTCAATAAGCAATCCGTATCCCAACGGGCGCACGATCCTGCACTTCCAGGGCGCCGGCCAAACCACCACGCTCTGGCTCGGATCCACGCGTGTGGGAACGCATATCGGCGGATATGACGAGTTCGCCTTCGACATTACAGATGCGATCGCGCAGCTCAGCGCCACGGAGATTGCCGAAGGTGTGCCCGCTGTTGTGCTCTGCGACAATGCTCCCGACCATGATCGGCTTCCTTCGGAGTTGAGTGATTTCTGCCTCTATGGAGGGCTTTACCGCCATGTCAATCTCATCCACCTGCCCGTCGTGGCGCTCGATGCTGTCCATATACTGCCGCTCGTTCAGCCCAGTGGCGAGGCGCAGGTTTCGATCAAAGCGCGACTCTACGATCCTGCTGCGCAGGGCGGCCTATGCAAGGTAGCGGTCGAAATCTGGGACCCGCAGGGAGTCACGATTCATCAATCGTCCCGAACGATGCCGGTATGGAAAGGGTTCGCACCGGTCTTTCAATTCGTGGTGGCTGCGCCGAAGCTTTGGTCCCCTGCTTCGCCGGATCTTTATCGATGCCGGGTCACGCTTTCAACTTCTGCCGGAGAGATGCAGACCGAAACGACCTTTGGCATTCGCCAGGTCGAGTTCGTCGAACATGGCGTCTTCAAGCTCAATGGTCAGCGCATGCCGCTGCGCGGAACGCAGCGCCACCAGGATCACGCAGGGGTTGCCGCCGCGATGAGCGACGATCAGACGCGCGAGGAACTGCGCATGATCCGCGAGATGGGAGCGAACTTCGTCCGCTTGGCGCATTACCAGCAGGACAGGCTTGTCCTCGATCTTTGCGACGAACTCGGTCTCATGGTCTGGGAAGAGCTGCC
>JASHTS010000068.1 GCA_030040425.1 Acidobacteriaceae bacterium
GCCCCATCCGCTTTGCTTCATACCGCCGAAAGGGCTCGCGCTCGTGGTGGGCGCGCCGTCGTTGATGCCCAGCGTGCCCGCCTCGATTCGCTCCGCCAGCCTGAAGATGCGCCCCACGTCGCGCGTCATCGCGTAGGCGCTCAGTCCGTAGTCGCTCGCGTTCGCCAGCTCGATGGCCTCTCCCTCGGTCTCGAAGCTCGCCATCGGCGCCACCGGCGCAAAGGTCTCCGCGCACATGCACAGCGCCGCCTTCGTCACTCCGTCAATCACCGTGGGCTCCAGGAAATATCCATTCGATCCCGTCATCCTTCTGCCGCCGCACAGCACCTTGCCGCCGCGGCTCGCTGCATCCTCAATCTGCCCCAGCGCCGCATCCAGCGCCTGCTGGTTGATCAGCGGTCCCACGTCCACGCCCGGCTCGAGCCCCGGTCCCGTTTTGAGCTTCTGCACCCCGGCCACGAATCGCCGCAGAAACTCCTCGCGTATGTTCCGCTGCACGTAAATGCGGTTGGCCGCAATGCACGACTGGCCCGTATTGCGGAACTTCGCGATCAGCGTCTGCTCTACGGCGTGGTCCAGGTCGCAATCGTCGAAGACCAGCAGCGGAGCCAGCCCGCCGAGCTCGAGCGAAAGCGGCTTGACCGATTCCGCCGCGCCGCGAATCAGCTCGCGGCCCACCTCCGTCGAACCGGTGAATGTGATCTTGCGGCAGATGGGATTGTTCAGGAACTCCTCCGCGATCATGCGCGCCTTGCCGGGAACGAGTTGAAAAACGCCGCCGGGCACGCCCGCTGCCTGAACGCACTCCGCAAACGCAACGGCGCACAGCGGTGTCTGCGATGACGGCTTCAGCACCACCGGGCAACCGGCTGCCAGCGCCGGAGCTGCCTTGCGCACCGCCAGCACCAGCGGAAAATTCCAGGGAGAAATGGCTCCCACAACGCCGATGGGCGTCTTGACCACCAGGTTGCGCCGGCCCTGCACCTGCTGCGGAATCAGCCTTCCATACGCCCTGCGGCCCTCCTCGGCAAACCAGCGCAGATGGTCTTCGCTCATCGCCAGCTCGCCCTGGCTTTGCTTGAGCGGTTTGCCGTTTTCGAGCGTAATCGTGCGCGCAATCTCATCCGCGCGCTTGTGCACTTCGTCGGCCACGCGATGCAGAAACGCGCCCCGCTCCCTGGCCGTCGTACCGCGCCATGCCTCGAATGCAGCGTGCGCAGCCGCCAAGGCCGCGCGCACATGATCCCGGCTCACCGCGGCCACGCTCGCAAACACCTCGCCGGTCGCCGGATTCCTCACCTGGATCTCTTCGCCGGTCTCCACCCACGTGCCGTCGATATACGCCTTGTGCGGTTTTTCTTTAACCACGCTCATCCCATTCGCCTCGTCCGGCCGGCACTGGATTCCTCATCTCTCGCACATTCTCTTCGCTCTTCACGCCCGCCATTCCACCTTGAGCGCCCGCGCCAGCCTTCGCAACGATTCTGCGTTTTTTCCCAACGACAAGGTCACGTGGTGCGGCATGCCCGCATGCACCAGCCGGTCGAACCGCGCCGGCACATCGCCGCCGCTGCGTATCTCCGCTTCCGCCAGCTCCACCAGCACGAAGTTGCCCGTAACCTTGCGCCGCGGCGCCACCGTTCGGCCTTCGAATGCCGTCATGTGGTATCGACCATCGCAGCGCCACAAGCGCGCGATCGTCGCATCCTCGTTGGCGCGGATCGCCGCGTCCACCACCAGCGGCTTCACAATGTTGAAATGCTTCGCCAGCGTCGGCCCGCCCGCGCTGCCCGCCGCGTAGCACATATCCATGGGGGCCATGCCCGGATGCCAGAAGTAAATCGTGTTCCGGTCATGCTCCAGCCAGTCCGTCAGGAATCCCGGTCCCGTGCCCAGGTGGCAATTCATCAGGCTGCCGATGGCTCCATCCACATCGCCTTCAATGGAAACGGCAAGTCCCTCCGTGCTCAGCCGCGTCACCGCAAGATACGGCCACTGCCCGATCATGTTCGGCAGCTCAGGCCAGCATTGGATCGAGATCGCGTCCAGGCTCTCCTCCGCCATCAGCTCCCGCATGGCAAGATAGCAACGCGAATTCATCCCCAGATCGTCCGCGGTCACGTCTCGCATGGGGAGCTTCCAATCGAGCACCCGTTCCACATCTTTGCGCATACTCTCTTCCGCCACGGCGTGAACCCGCTCGATGAACTGAGGCAAACTCAGCGGTTGCAACTGCACGCCCAGCGTTCTGCGCAGCAGGAATGGATCGGCGGCGAGGTCGATGAATCCCGGCGCGTGCGTCCCGATCACCCCCACCTTCGCGCCGCGCAACACCGCAGCCGTGCGCGCAATCGCAATCGCCCGCACCAGCTCCGCGCGCAACGCGTCGTCATCCGGATCGCCATAGACCAGCTCGAACGCGTGTCCCGCCTGCCGCAGCGAAGATCCCCACAGATGCTGGCCCACCAGCGAGCACGAGCTCACCTTGCCGTCTCCCGGCCGCTCCGGCGTAGCCCACAACACCACGGGATCGCGCCACTCCTGCGCCACCGTCAGCGCCAGTTGCCCATGCCCCATCGAAGGCTGCAGCATCACCAGCGCCTGGCATCCGGCCGCGCGCATCGCGTCCAGCGCGGCTTTGATCGTGGCATCGTCCACCACCGGCGCCTCGGCGCCCGCCGTCGAGAATCCGAGCTTCCTCAGCACCTCGAGCGCCCGCCCGCAGATCGCCTGGTTCCACTCCTGATCGAACCCGCGCCGCTTTCGGCCCAGAATCATCACGCCCACCGGCGCGGATGCCATCTCTTTGGCGGACCTTTGCATGTTCATCCTTTCCAGGGAGCGAGGAATCAGTTCGCAAAGCGGTCGAAGTGCGGCGCGAGTTCGCCCGCCAGCGGCTTCAAATAGCGAAAGAACGCGTCGCCCACCGGTATCGGCCCTTCGCCCATCCACTCCGCCGGAATCGGCCTCTCGATCCCGGCAACCTCACCCAAGGGAACGAAGGCATAACCGTGTTCACCCGGATCGCTCAGCGGCAACAAGGCCACCATCCTCTCCGTCTCGCCGGCGAGCAAGCCGCGCACCGCGGCCCGGCCCACCAGCTCGGCATCCGTTCGATCCTGGGCAGAAGCGTGCGCCATCGACGAGCGGCCCAGCAATCCCGGCTTCTCGCTGCGGCACCGCATCTTCAAATTCCCCGCAACCGCCTCCGCCAGATACTGCGCCACCCCTCCCGTGATCGGGCGAGCCAGCGCATCGCTCTGCGCAGGATCCGACACCTGATAAATATAAGCGCCGCTCCGGTCGCGGATTCCCTCCGCCACCGCCACAACCGCCCATCCCTGCCGCGCCACCACGCGCTCGAGATCGGCGAGGAACGCCTCCATGGAAAAAGGCCGCTCCGGCAGGTAGACCAGGTGCGGTGCATCCTCCTCGCTCTGCTTTCCCAGGGCAGCGGCGGCCGCCAGCCAACCCACGCATCGGCCCATGGTCTCCAGAATCGAGACCGGCTGCGGCAACCCGCGCACGTCCGTGCCCAGATCGCGCGTCGACTGCGCAATGTACCGTGCCGCGCTCGCGTAGCCGGGGCAGCGATCGGTACCTGCAATGTCGTTGTCCACGGTTTTGGGAACGCCGAGCACCTTCACATCGAAACCGGCCTCGCGGCAAAACCGGCTCACCGTTTCCGCTCCGCGCATGGTGCCGTTTCCGCCCACGAACAGCAGATCGCGAACATTCTCTTCGCGCAGCCATTCGAGCAGCCGCGCCAGATCGTCGCCCGTGGGCTTCGCGCGCGACGAACCCAGCGCCGCGCCGGGGCTCGCGCGAAGCAGGTTCATCTCGGCCGCCGACAAATTGCTCAGGTCGGCAAATTTGCGCTGAATGAGCCCCTTGATCCCGGATCTCGCCCCGTAGATGCGGTCAAATTTGCCCTGCGCTTCTTCCACAATCGCAGCCAGCGTCGCGTTCAGCACCTGCGTGGGACCGCCGCCTTGCACCACCAGCAGATTGCGCGCCGTCATTCCTGCATCATCTCGCATCCGCGGCGAACCGTCACATCGCCCCGCATGTGCCCTGATTGTTGGCCGCAAAACCGGCCCGCCAAACCTGTCACTCTATAATCGATTAGCATCGATTGTCAAGCAAGCCCGCCCGGAATCGCCCGCGTTATGCTTTCACAGTCGAGAAGAGAAACCACCATGCCCACACGAAGAGATTTTGTCCGAGACGTTGCCGCCGGTCTTGCTGCAACCGCTTGTTCGCCCCTCGCCTTCGCCGGGAAAATTGACCGGCCGCTCGGCGTCCAGCTCTACACCGTCCGCAGCCTGGTCGACCAGGACCTCCCCGGCACCCTCGCCGCCATTCGCAAAATCGGCTACCAGACCGTGGAAACCTTCGTGGCCGAATACAAGATGAGCGCCGGCGATCTGCGCAAGGCCATCCTCGATGCCGGCCTCCGCGTGCCCAGCGCGCATTTTGGCTACAACGACTTCGCCGCGCGCTTCGACTACGCCAAAGAACTCGGCGTCGAGTGCGTGGTCTGCTCTTCCATCCCCGCTTCCATCGCCGACTCCGCCGACGGCTACAAGCGTGCGGCCGAGCAATACAACGCGTGGGGCGAGCAGGCCAAAAAGTTGGGCTTCCGGTTCGGTTTCCACAACCACAACTCCGAGTTCAAGCTATACGGCGGCGTCCCCGGCCTCGAAATTCTCCTCGCCAACACCGACCCATCCCTGGTGCAGTGGCAGATGGACGTCTATTGGGTCGCGCAAGCCGGATTCGATCCCGTCGAGATGCTGCGCAAGCACGGCTCGCGCATGCAGTCGCTGCACCTCAAAGACCGCAAGCCCAACGTGCCCACCTCCACCGACACCGGACCGGCCTCCGCTCACTTTACTGAGGTGGGCGAGGGCACGCTCGACTGGCCCTCCATCCTGCGCCTCGCCGCCCGCTATCACATCCCCAACATGTATGTGGAGCAGGACCAGACCGACCGGCCGCCGCTCGAAAGCCTCAAGATCAGCTACACCAATCTGGTGAAAATCCTGAGCGCGTGAGCCGCGTAAAGCGCGAGCGCCGGGAAATCGCTTCAACGCGGCGGGAAGGGCATTCCCGAGGGATGCCGGGAAGATAGCCCGGGATGGAGTCCGCCGCAGCGGACGAAATCCTGGGGAACGCGCGCAAAAAATGAACCTCGGAGCCCCGTAGGGGCGATGGAACCCGCAAGCCTCGGTCCCGCGCACTATACTTGCGCGTGGTCAGAAAGCGTTTTCACCAGCCTCGTCAGGAGGAATCCATGCGCCCTTTGCCTGCAGCGTTGTTGATCGTTTCTGTCTTCTGCCCCGCGGTCGCGCCGGCCCAGTCTGCCGTCCCGGAGAGCTCCAAAACCTCGCCCGTCTCCGTCGTCTCGCCCAACGGCCAGATCGCCTTTGAGCTTTCTGACCAGGGCGCCGCGGGCCTCGTCTACTCGGTGCAGTTTCGCGGCCAGCCGTTGCTGGCCGAATCCCGGCTGGGCCTGGAGCTCGTAGGCCAGCCGCCGCTGGGGCCGGGGATGAAACTCACCGGCGCGCAACCGGAAGCCGCCGACGACTCCTACGCCATCCCCGTCGGCAAAACCCGCGAAGTGCGCAACCACTACAACGGAGTGCGCGCCGACTTCACCGATCCGCACGGCCGCAAAATTTCCATCGAAGTGCGGGCCTTCGACGACGGCGTCGCCTTTCGCTACCTGGTTCCGCAACAGCCGCAGATCGGCCAGGTGCGCATCGCGCACGAGCTCACCGAATTCGCCTACGCCAAGGATGCGTCCACCTACCCGCTCATCCTCGATGGCTACCAGTCATCCTGGGAAGACGAGTATCAGCTCCGCAACGTGAGCGGCCTGCACAGGGACTGGCTCATCGCCCTCCCCTTTCTGGCCGACGTGCCCGGCGTGGGCTGGGTGGCGATCACCGAAGCCGACATCGAAAATTACTCCGGCATGTATCTCAGGAAATCGGGCGGCTTTCTCACTTTCCGCGTGCAGGCCGATCTCTCGCCGCATGAGGATCGCGCCGGAAACATCGACCCCAGCTACGCCGTCGAAACCGCAACGCCCTTCTCAAGCCCCTGGCGCGTGCTGATGATCGCCGGCCAGCCCGCCAAACTGATTGAGTCGAACATCGTGCTCAACCTGAATCCGCCCTCGCAGATCGCCGACACCTCGTGGATTCACGCCGGCAAATCGGCCTGGGACTGGTGGAGCGGCGACGCCGCGCCCAGCCTCGCCGTCAAGCCCGGCATGAACACCGCCACCATGAAGCACTATATTGACTTTGCCTCCGCGTCGGGATTTCCCTACATGCTCATCGACGCCGGATGGGCGGCGAAAGATCCCAGCGTGCCCCGCCAGGACGACATCACCCGCACTTCGCCCAATATCGATATGCCCGAGCTGCTCCGCTACGCAAAGGAAAAAAATGTGAAGCTGTGGCTTTGGGCGCACTGGACCTCGGTCGACAAGTACATGGACCAGGCCTTTCCCCTTTTCGAGAAGTGGGGCGTCGCCGGCGTCAAGATCGACTTTATGAATCGCGACGATCAGTGGATGGTCGGCTGGTACCGCAAAGTGGTGGCCGAGGCGGCTCAATATCATTTGATGATCGACTTTCACGGCGCCTTCAAGCCCGACGGCCTGCGCCGCACCTACCCCAACCTGCTCACGCGCGAATCCGTCATGGGCAAGGAGTATCTGAAAGTCACGGCCCGCGTCACGCCGGCGCACAACGCCACGCTGCCCTTCACGCGCATGCTCGCCGGGCCCATGGATTACACCCCCGGCGCCTTCGGCAACACCAATCTTGCCGATTTTGTTCCCCGGCAATTCATGCCCATGGGACTGAACACGCGCGCGCAGGAGCTGGCGCTCTATGTCATCTTCGAGAGCGAGCTCGAGATGGTCTCCGATTATCCGGAGCGTTACCAGGGGCAAAAAGAGTTCGACTTCCTCAAGCGCGTTCCCTGCACCTGGGATGAGGTGCGCGCCATCGGCGGCGTGCCCATGCAGTGGATCACCCTGGCGCGGCGCAGCGGCAATGACTGGTACGTGGGCTCGCTCACCGATTGGGACGCGCGCGACGTGAAAGTGCCGCTCAGCTTTCTCGGCGACGGCAAGTACATTGCAGAAATCTACGCCGACGCGCCGGATGCCGCCGACGAGCCCACCCACACCGTGCTGACCCATCAAACCGTAGGCCGCACCACCGTCCTCGACGTGCACATGGTCTCAGGCGGCGGCAACGCCATGTGGATTCATCCGGCGAACTAGATCCAGTTGCACAAACGCATCTTGTAAAAGGGCACGGCTTGTCGCGCGTCCCCATCGAGCGATTTGTGCTCGATGGGGTGACTTGAGCCGGGCCGCAAGAAACCGCATAAACATTGGGGCTTTAGCCCCTGAGGGATGTTTCCAACTCGCCTCCGGACCATTTATGTAACCGGTTCTAGCGTCCTGTCTCTGCAATTCGCTGCATAACCCTTGCTGTCATTTTGAGCGTGATTTGGCGCGTTTTTGCGCCAAATGGAGCCGAAGCACCTTTGCTTTGAGACCTGCGGCGAGTTGCCTTCTCATGCTGCCGTTCGCGTCGTCGCTCTCTCGCCGGTGTATTCTCTAACTTGAGACCTATGAACGGAGGCCGCGAATTCGATCGCTTGCAAACCCTCCCCTCGTCCCGTTCCGCGCGCCTTCTTGAATTCGTGCAGCCCCTCGGCTCGCCGCTCCGTCCGGAAGAGTTGAACCACACCCGCAGGCTGGCGCGGTTGCCTTCGTGGCTCACTTCTTTTGAGCCGCGCCGTGGCCTCGCCAACGGCCATCTGCAGACCATCGTCGGCAACTTCCTGCCCCGTCCTCCGTTTCGTCTGCCCTCCACGCCGGAAGTGGTCCCCGTCGATCCCGCCGACGGCAGCCGTGTCCTCTGCCACTGCCACTGGCAGCCTGAGCCCTACCGCGCCGGCCGTCTCACCCTCGTCCTCATCCACGGCCTCGAGGGCTCCTCTGACTCCCGTTACATGCTCGGCATCGCCGCGCGCGCCTGGGCCGCCGGCATGAACGTCGTCCGCATGAACATGCGCAACTGCGGTGGCTCGGAATCCCTCACCCCCGGCCTCTACCACTCCGGCCTTTCCTCTGACGTGGGCGCGGTCGTCGAGCACTTCGTCGGCAAGCATGCGCTCACCCGCGTGGCCCTCGTCGGCTACTCCATGGGCGGCAACCTGATGCTCAAGCTCGCCGGCGAGTGGGGCCCGCGCTCGCCTCTCGTCGCCGTCGCCACCGTCTGCCCCGTCGTCGATATGGCCGCCTGCTCTGACGCTCTCCACGAACCCGCCAATCGCGTCTACGAATGGCATTTCGTGCGCAACATGATGCGCCGCTACCGCTGCAAGGCCGCGCTCTTTCCCTCCATCTACCGCACCGCCGGCCTCAACCCCATCCGCTCCATCCGCGACTTCGACGAACACATCGTCGCCCCTTACTGCGGCTTCCAGGACGCCGACGACTACTACCACCGTGCCGCCTCCGCCACCATCGTCGATCGCATCGCCGTGCCCACGCTCGTCCTCACCGCCCAGGACGATCCCTTCATCCGCATCACCCCCCAAACCCGCGCGCGCCTCCTCTCGAATCCCCATATCGCTTTCGTCGAAACCCGCCACGGCGGCCACTGCGCCTTCCTCGGCCGCGCCTCCGGCGACGGCATCCACTGGGCCGAGGCCGCCGTCATCCGTTATCTGCTTGAAGTCTCCACCGGCGCCTTCCCCGCCTGCGCGCCTGCCTCCTAGAAATTCCCCGTCGCGCCGCCTTAAGGGGAGCTCGACTTTCATTGTGCTGCCTGCTTGTAATTTTCGGTCCTCTGTATCGGCATGGCGGCGCATTCTGCCGGAAAGCCCATCGAAGAGGCCTTGTAACAAGGGCATGGCTTCAGCCAGGCCGCTACGACCCCGTCCAAGGGAAGGGGTTTTAACCCCTGAGGGACGCTTTCTCCTCCCC